>NZ_DDGH01000094.1:131066-169240 GCF_002337565.1 Rhodopirellula sp. UBA1907
CCCGACGTTCGCAAACTGCGGCCCGATTGCCCCGCACCGCTGGCCAGTTTGCTGACTCGCATGATGGCGAAAAAGCCTGCGGATCGTCCGCCGTCCGCGGTGGACTTGATCGGCCAATTCGATCGCATCCGCCGCTCAGCCGGACTGAAGCAGAAAAATCATCAGCCGCTCGCCGCGATCGCATCGAACTCGGACACGACCGATGAAAGTCAACTTTACCAAGCGACGATGGACGACCAGTCCGTCTTCAACGGATCGGATGCCGACGAAACTTTGCAGGATGCGGGCGAGTTTGATTTCAGCACCCTGCCCGATATCGGCGTCGCGACCACACCGAGTGCCTTCCCTGCATCAACGGCTGGACTGGCGACACCACCGCCGCCTCGTGCGGGCTCGGCATCGAACAAACAGTCAACATCCGGATCCAATCAAAGCCAAACGTTGATGCTGGGCATGGGACTGGCGATCGCCGTCATCGCCCTGATGACAGTGCTCGGGATGGCGGCTTACACGATCGCGAAACCTGATAATCCGCCGGCACCGAAGATCAAAGCCACCGAGAGCGGCAAAGAGATCGTCATCATCAACGGTGGCTGATACCCCGGCAAAATTGAATCGTTTTTGTTATGATCACAACCGCAGTAGCGGGGCGGCCCAAGAGTGGTCGGACCGGATCCTTCCCTCCGATGCACAACTGACAGAATCTGGTGACCGATAGCTCCGCACAACTGATCTTGGCAACCGGCAGCCGGGCCGGCATGGTCGCGGAAATTCGGTCTGGGTATTACATGATCGGTCGCGATCGCGTTTGCCAAATCCGGCCGAAGAGCCGTTCGGTGAGTCGAAAACACTGCCTGCTGCACTGGGAAACGCCGGATGATTCCGAGCCGCGGTTCCGAGTTTTCGATCTAGACAGCTCCGCAGGAACGCGAGTCAACGGGACCCGCATTCCGACTCGGACCTGGATCGAGCTGGTCGATGGTGCCGAACTGAGATGCGGCAAAATCGCTTTCGGGCTGGCGATCGAGTCCGCTGAAGAAGCGGCTCGCAAGCAAGCTCCCGCCATCGATCCACGCGAAGACACGGTGGTGAACGAGCGCGGATTTGACACTGCGTCGGGCTTTGAGGACGGCGATGCCGCCGGGCAAACCAGCCAATCCACTTCGCCTCGGGCGGCGGTCGCCGAGTCCCCCACTGTGTCGTTGCTTCAGGGCGAAGCGTGGCAGGAAGTCGACATAGCGTCGTTTTTGGAAGCCGAAGACACGGTCGCTCGCGAAGCACGCTACGACGATATTCGCGCCAAAACCTCCAATCCTGATTCGTCGCAATCGGATTCAGAAATCTTCGACCAGGACGAAGAATTTATCGACGACGATGCGGCGGAATCGCCCGATCAAACGCCATCAGACAGAGGCGCCGCTACAAACAAACGCGGCTCGGGATCGCCCCCCTCTGCAAAAGTAAAAGGTGCAGCCAAAACGAGCGTTCTCAACCGAGTCGACTGGGACAAGGTGAAGATCTACGCCGCCTTTGCGATGACGATCGCTGTTTTCGTCTTCGGCGGCTACCAAGTGATGCAGTTTTGGCAGGGTCCGGAAGTCCGAATCGTAGACGGAATCGACTGACGAGGCCTGAAGCGGATGCACTGATCGCAACTATACTGCTCCGCAACATGCCATCTGACCGAACCTCTACCGACTCATCTGCACCAGGTGACTCCAGCATTCTGGGCGATCGGTCTGAGTCCTCGGACGAACGCGTTGCAACTGTTGGCACTGATGAAACCAGCGAGCGCCCGCCCAATTGTGGCGAACCAACCGGAGCCGATTGCTCCGCGTCCCAAGCAAGCGCGGACTCTGGATTGGCCATCGCCGGCGAGGCCGTTCCCGGTCCGGCAAACGCCTATCAGTCGTCATCCGCGAAAGAAGCTGGCGTCTCCGCTGCCCCGACCAAATTCGCCAAGGCGTTTTCGTTTGCTCAAACAGTCGGATTCGCGTTTGGGATTGTGGCGTTGCAGATGGGCCAAGGCATTTTGCTGGCCCGATTGCTCGGACCGGTCGGTCGAGGCGAATACGCAACAACCGTTCTGTACGTGCAAATGCTGCTCTACATCGGCTTGTTCGGCGGCGTGGAAGTCATCTGCCGTTACGCCGCCGACCGAACGGTTGAGACGATCAAACTTCGACGAGCGGCGATGTGGTTGGGCCTGACCACCGGAGTCGTCACGACCGGATTGGTTGTGCTCTGCAATGTGATCGCGTTACCCGACGAAAAAGCCTATCTGATGTCGCTGGGTTGCCTCTGTGCGTTCAGCGTCATCGGCCAGCACGTGATGCTGATCATGACCGCGGTCGATCGCGGGGCGGGTGACTTTTCGAAGTACAACGTGCGTCGTTTCGTTTCAGCCGCGGCGTTTCCCGCTTTGTTGCTGGTCGCTGCCCTTGTGACTGACGTGACGCTGAATTTGGCGTGCGTGTTGTTCGTCATCGCATCGGCAATATCCATGGCCGCATGTGTGTTCGGACTTCCCAAACTGGCCACGGGAGAAAGTGAACCGCCGGTCAAGCGTCTGTTGAAAGAGAGCCGACCATACGGCGTTTCCATGTTGGCGACGGACCTTTTCGAGCGATTGGATTTGCTGCTCGTAATGTGGTTGGTTCCCTTGTTGACGCAAGGGTTTTACGCCGCGATGGTTCCGGTCGTCTATCCGCTGACGGTGATTCCCAACACGCTTGGCATTTACCTGTTCAACACCGCAGCGGATCGCAGCAAACGACTGCGGACATCAGATGTGCACCGAATCCTCGGTGGTTCGATCGCGATTCAAACCGTTTCCACCATCGTCTTCATCATCTTGATCGGACCGTTGGTGAAGCTCGTTTATGGCGAAGAGTTCGCCCCCGCGATTGTGTTCGCTTGGTGGCTCGCTCCGGTGTCCGCGATCAAAGGCATCCTGCAAGGGCTGGACAGCTACGTCAAAGGCCGAGGCAAACCACTCGCACCGATCCGATGCCGAATCGTTGCCTCCGTCGTCATGCTAGGACTGACCGCCGCATTCGTCGGGTCCTACGGCGCGATCGCAATCGCGGTGGCGGCTTTGGTCGGACAAGTCATCTGCCTCGTGTGGCTGTCCGCGATCGTCTACGCCGACGTTCGCGAACAGAACTCGATGACCGAATAGTTCAACGCAGGACGCACAAATCGAGTTCCGCCTCGATTGAATCATTCCTCTTTTTGGAAGGCGTGACAATAAATGACGATGTTAGCGGTGCGGCGCAAACCGCCCGGCGAGGAACTGGAGGGCTCGCGTCCTTTCGCTACATCACTTGTTGTTCACCTGTTTCTTAGGCCGACGCTGATCCAACCATTCCAACTTGGGAACGCGCTCGGGTGATTGCGTTGCCCATTCAGGCTCGGGGAACCAACGCAAACCGCTGTATCGCGGGTAGGTTTCCCAAATGTCACCACCATCCGGACCTGATACTCGCGGATCGTTGGTCTTGGCCAAGTAATCGTTCAGACGCTTACTCAATCCGGCTTTGACGTCCGCGAAATCTGGCTTCGACGACAGATCGTTCAAACAGGCGGTGTCCGACTGGATGTCATAAAGCTCTTCGGAGGGTCGCTTGGCAACCGCCCACTGCAAGTACTTGGCGAGCTCCGCATCGTCATGGTTCTCGACCAAAAAAGACAACGAAGGCGAACCATCGATGTCGTGATACCCTTCGTGCATCGGGCCCAACTCTTTGGCCAAGATGACATTATTTTTCGGATAGCTCCCCGCACCGAATTTTTGAGGTGCACCAGCCGGCCAACGTTCCGGACGAAAGTTTCGGATGTAAAGGTATTGGTCCGTTCGGATGCAGCGTTGTGGATACCCGAGCGATTCATACCGCACCGACGAGTGCCTTTCGCGGCCCGAGAAAATAGCATCGCGAGTTGGCTCGACGATTCCTTCTTTGTCAGACCGAAGCAGTCCCACCAAACTTCGACCGCTCAGTGGAGTCTTCTCAGGCGGTTGAACCTCGGTCGCGTCATAGATGGTCGCCGTCACGTCGATCAAATTCACCAGATCATCGACCACGCGTCCGCCCTTCGCACCGTTTGGCCAACTGATTGCCAACGGCATGTGGATGCCATACTCGTAAACGTTTGCTTTGGCCCGCGGAAACGCCATGCCGTTGTCGCTGGTCACGATCACGATCGTGTTGTCGAGCTCTCCGGCCTTTTCGAGCGAATCGATCATCCGCCCCAAATGCTGATCAAACCACTGGATCTCAAAACAGTAGTCCAAGATGTCGCTGCGAATTTCGGGTGTGTCGGGCAAGAACTCAGGCACAACCACCTCGGACGGATCCATTCCATTCTTCAGCCCAATGCCTTTCTCAAACGAACGGTGCGGTTCATGACATCCAAACCAAAAGCTGAAGGGTTGGTCGTCTGGTCGGCCATCCAAAAACTCGTCAAAGTTGGCGGCGTAGTCGTTGCCGCTGATTCCGCCGGGCGATTTCGACTTCTTGGTGGAAAACGATGGCCCAGCAGGATTCCGAGAGCGATCGCTGATCTTCCAATTCCCCGGTCCCCAACCTTTGCCGGTGTACCCAACGAAGTAGCCCGCTTTCTCCAGCCGGTCCTGATAGACCTCGTACTTGGTCGCAAACGAACTCGCATGCGTGCCGGCGTGTTCGATTTCCCAGATATTGCGTCCGGTCAAGAACGCGGCTCGCATCGGGCTGCATCCCGGCGAGGGCGTGAACGCGTTATTGAACAGGACTCCCGTCCGCGCAACACGATCAAACGCCGGCGTATGGATTGCTTTGTATCCGTACGCCGATGTGTGCGGAAACGATTGGTCGTCCGAAATCGCCACCAACACGTTGGGACGATCAGCCGCGAAAAGGTTCACGCACGAAAGCGTGAGGGCAAACAACAAAGCGAGATGAATCCGGACCAAGTGATCATTCCTTCCGCGAGGTGAATAGACTGCGAAGGAAAGATATTAGCTGAGCCGGTGAGGCTTTGCTTGCTACGGCTGAAGTTGAACTTGCCGCAAATCCGATCCAGTCGGCACGCCAGCCAACATCGCTTGCAACTTCATCGTCGCAGGCATTTCGCCCGCAACCTCTTCGCCAGGAGGACTGCCCCAGAACCAACGTTCACCATCCTCATTTGCGATTTCGAGCTGAACGATTGGGTTTTGACGCAAATCTCCATGCACCCCAATGCTCTTCAAACCCAACTCGGTGCGATGAGGTGCCAGCAATCGAGCCAACAGCGCCGCGCAATGAACTCGTGTGTCGCCGAAAGGCGATCCAAGTCCGCCGGTGTGATAAGCACCGGGAACGATGATGTGCAGATAGTGATCGGTCTCGGATGGTGCAAAGTCACTCGGCAACAAGGTGCCTTCGCCGTCGACTACCAAGAAACCAGGTCCGGTTTTGGGATCGTCAACGTAGACCATTGCGACGGGCAATCGATAATTCAGCCGCACGTCGAGTCGGCCGTTTGCCTTTTTTCGCACACCGACAACACGCTGCACCCATGGATGACTCGCAAACGCAGAAGCCACTTTCGCGGAAACCTGCTTGTCGAGCAGCGACATGTCTTTCATCGCTGTTTCGGTGTAGACGACATCGACGATGTCCGTCCGAACATATTCCGGTGGCGAGGTCACGGAGATCTTTTGTGGATCAATCCCGTGATAGTTCACCGCAACATAATTGGCTCCCCAAGTTTGCCAGGCGGCGTAGCCGACGACCAGCAAGATGGCAGGCCAAAGAATCGACAAGACCGCCGGTGCGGCAATCATCCCGCGGACCCAGCCAACCATCGTGGACGGTTCTTCCACTTCCAGTCCGCGCTTACGCCGGATCAATCGTGGTCGTTTTTCGGATGGGGGCGACTCGGTCATCCGAGTACGGTTACCAAATTTGCAGATTCAACTGCAAGTCGATCCCGGTTTGCATCAAGACTTGTTCACGAACCCGGCCGATCAGTTTCACGCATTGATCGCTGGTCGCGTTTTCGTGGGCGATCAAGTAGTGCGGTGCCGCCGAATCAAGCGACACGTCGCCTTCTCGAATTCCCGCCAGTCCGGTGCTGTTGATCAACTCACACGCCGAAATAGAATCCGGATCGATGAACGGCATCGCGATGCGATTGGATTCCGACGGACGACGCTGGCCTCGGTGAATCCACAATTTCTGCATGCGTTTGGTGAGAGCCGAAACGTCCTTGGGTTCCAAGTTGAACGTCACCGACAGAACCACGGTTCCCATCAATGTCGATTGACGGTGAGCGAACCCGGCTTCCTCACCCGTGAGCGTTTTGCGTTTGCCTTCTTCGTCGATGATCTCGATCGACTCGACGACCGATCCGATGTCGCGACCTTCCGCTGAGACGTTTCCGACGACGGCCGCACCGATGCTGCCAGGGATACCGACCAAGTGTTCCAGCCCGCCCAAGCCTTCGCCGACGGTTTTGATCACCGCGTGGGTCAACTTGGCTCCCGCACCGGCGATCAATTTTTGGCCTTGGATTTCGAGCCCACTGGTTGCGGGAGCGGACAATTTGATGACCAACCCGTCGAAACCGGCTTCACGAACCAGCACGTTGCTGCCTTGCCCGAGGACACGCAGGGCCAGCTGTTTTTCGCGAGCGGCGGTGTAGAGCTTTTCGATCTGATCGATTTCGACCGGTTCGGCTAAGAAGCGTGCGGGGCCGCCAATGCCCAACCACAACGTTTCACGCAGCGGTTGGTTTTCACGAACCACGTGCAGCAGGTCTTCGGGGAAAAATTCGGTGAGCGATTCAGAGGGAGCAGAGGACACGTCGTTCATTTGCCGGTGCGAGTTTCGAAAGCCACCACCTCCAGGCGGCGGGACGCTGGACGCCAGTTTCGCAGTCCGAAGCAAAATTGGCAATCTGGATTCGATTGGACGACCGGCGAACATGAAATCTAGTGGATCACCCAGCCTGCGATGCCGCGATTTCCGTTGACTCTCGGGGCAGGCGCATTGCGAAGACCGACGAAAAACGTTGGTACGGCCGGAGTCGTCGACTCCGCAATCCGTCTGCCTCCCCCCCAAAAAATCCGCTGCCGGGCTGCATTTCGCCGCTCCAACAGGGCCGAGGACACCACCCTGCGCCGCTGGCAGCGTTTTCGTCGCCCTAAACGGAACCTGAAAGTCCATTCCCGCACCACTGCGAAGCTGAAACCGGTTTCACCCCCTTGTCGCGTTTCCGCCAACTTCTGATATTGGTGAATTCCATTGTCTTGCCCTTTTCACCTCGCAGCCACACACGGAATCCGTTTGATGACCGCTTTCCCCGATGTTCCCGTCATTCAGTACGAAGGCCCTCAGTCCGACAACCCGCTCGCCTTCCGCTGGTACAACCCTGACGAAGTCATCGAAGGCAAAACGATGAAGGACCACATGCGGTTCAGCATCGTCTATTGGCACACTTTCCGCGGAACGGGTGCCGACCCATTCGGTCCCGGAACGGCGGTTCGCCCTTGGGATGACGGATCCGAGAGCGTCGAAAACGCTCAAAAGCGTGCCGTCGTCGCGTTTGAATTGTTCACCAAACTGCAGGCCCCGTACTACGCTTGGCACGATCGCGATGTGGCCCCCGAAGGAGCCAACTTGCGAGAAACCCACGCGAATTTGGATGCGGTTGCTGATGTGCTGGAAGAACAGCAAAAAGCGACCGGCGTGAAATTGCTGTGGGGCACCGCCAACATGTTCAGCAACCCACGCTTCATGCACGGGGCCGCGACCAGCTGCAACGCGGACGTGTTCGCCTACGCGGGTGCTCAAGTCAAAAAGGCTTTGGAAGTTACCAAGCGGCTCGGCGGTGAAAACTATGTCTTCTGGGGTGGCCGCGAAGGCTACCAGAACCTTTACAACACCGACATGAAACGCGAACTGGATCACTTGGCCAAGTTCTTCCACATGGCAGTCGACTACGCCAAGTCGATCGGGTTCGACGGTCAATTCTTGATCGAGCCCAAACCGAAAGAGCCCACCAAGCACCAGTACGATAGCGATGCCGCGGCCTGCATGAACTTCTTGCGAGCCTACGATTTGGATTCGCACTTCAAGCTCAACATCGAAACCAACCACGCGACGCTGGCGGGCCACACGATGATGCACGAGCTCGACTACGCGGGCATGCAAGGTGGACTGGGCAGCATTGATGCCAACACGGGTGACTTGTTGTTGGGTTGGGACACCGACCAATTCCCAACCGATTACTACCTGACCACCCAAACCATGCTGATGATCATGAAGCACGGCGGGATCGGCACCGGTGGCGTGAACTTCGATGCCAAAGTGCGTCGTGAATCGTTCGAGCCCATCGATTTGTTCCACGCTCACATCGGTGGAATGGACGCGTTCGCGAAAGGTTTGAAGATCGCAGCTGCGATTCGTGCCAGCGGTGAATTGGCAGACTTCGTGAAGAACCGCTACTCGACTTGGGATTCCGGAATCGGTGCCAAGATCGAAGCCGGCGAAGTTGGCTTCGCCGAGTTGGAAGCCTACATGCTGGAAAAAGGCGACGTCGACGCAAACCAAAGCGGTCGCCAAGAGTACCTCGAGCACATGATCAACAAGTACATCGATCGCGTTTGATCGACCGAGGCAAATTTGCTCCCGAGCCAATGAACACTCGGGAGTGACAATTTCAATCGAAACGCGGTGTAGCGATCAATCGTTGCACCGCGTTTTTTCATTGCGATTCGATGGCGTAGAATCTGTTTTTCAACTGGCCAAACCGACATCGAACAAATTCAATGGCTTCCAAGACAAACATCGACATTCGCTGCTTCATCGTTCTCGCGATGGTGGCTTTGAACGCGAGCCTCTCGGTGGCTGCGGATCAAATGCCTTCCAACTGGATCGTGAGCGAGACGGGAACAAACGTCAGCCTTCGTGGTCTCTCCGCGGTGGATGACAAAGTCATCTGGGCCAGTGGTGCGGCGGCGACAGTGATTCGCTCGACCGATGGTGGCGAGACTTGGAAAGCGTGCGGCCCGGAAGGATACGGCGAATTGGAATTCCGCTGCGTTTGTGCGTTCAGTGCAAACGTTGCTTGCATCGCAAGCGCGGGAACGCCAGCTGTGCTATTGCGGACCGAGGACGGCGGAGATTCCTGGATGGAAACCTATCGGGCCGAATCAGACGCAGCGTTCTTTGACGCGATGAAGTTTTGGGATGCGGATCAGGGAATGGCAGTCAGCGATCCTGTCGATGGTCGATTGTTGGTTGTGGAAACCAAGGACGGTGGCAAGTCATGGCAAAAGTTGAACTCGCAGCTCCCACTCGCACGCACTGGTGAAGCCGCCTTCGCGGCCAGCAATTCCTCTTTGCTGCTCGGCGAGAATGGCCGACTTTGGTTTGGAACCGGCGGAGCCGAGTCTGACACCAGTCGCCTGTACGCTCGCTCGGGTTGGAATGAACCATGGGTTACCGTCAACGCTCCCATGCCAAGCTCGCAGGCATCAGGCATTTTCGCGATTTGTCGCGGTCCTGAATCCGACGGTCACGACGGCTCTGGCCCATTGGTGTGCGTGGGCGGCGACTACCGAGCGACCGAGACATCCGAAATCACCGCCTGCATCAGTCATGACAACGGCGGCTCTTGGCAGACCGTCACGGAACAACCGGCCAGCTTTCTTAGTGCTGTCGTCTCCATCCCCGCGGACAGCTCACTCGCAAAAGGCATTATCGCCGTTGGTCCCGCGGGAACTGACTTTTCCACCGATGGAGATACATGGCAGCCGCTCTCGGACACCGGATTCCATTGCCTATCAGTCGGAACAACCCAAATTTTCGCTTGTGGGTCAGACGGTCGATTCGGCCGACTGAAATAAGCGATTCCGGCGAACCCGCGGACTCACTTCGGTGCCAATCCCCACGATTTCGGGGGCTTGATTATGCTGGGGGGCATGAACCGTCTCGATGCATCCACGACCGCTTCCGTCCCGTCGGGTGAATCCGACGCAGAGACGGTTTCGACGCAACAAACGGTTGAGCGAATCGCGAAGGAGTCACGTGATCGAGCGGACTTTCTTCATCGTATGGCGATGCACTTGGCGGCAACATTCGACGCAGCCGTGGTGGCGGTTCAAGACTCGACGTTCCCGCAACCTCGCATGCTCGTTCGCGACGAATCCATCGCTGTGAGATTGGACCGCGATCGGCTGAGAGAACAATTGTCCCTGGTCACTCCGTCGGTCGCCGCGTGCGAAATCGCATGGAACGATGGCGAACGGTCGCCTCAGCCGCCTGCCTCCGGAGTCACTGCGTTGGGTGTCGAGCTTTTGCCCGCACCGCTGTTTGCGAAACTCGTGATCATTCATGGCTCGCAATCGCCAGCTGCACAAATGCTCTCTGCCATGAAATCGCTGGGAGACATCGCCACCGCGACGCGTCAAACGATGAATGCGGCGGATGCACAATCGGACGATCAGCAACCGGGTTCCCAAGCTTTGTCGGTACCTGATGTTGGCACCAAATCAATCTCGAAATCGTTCGATTCTTCACGAGGAATCCGAACGGCTCTCCGAGCATTTCATACCGACTTGGATCCCACGGCGACCGCGTATCGCATCGCGTCGGAACTGCCTCGCTTGTTGCCCTGCGAACGTTCCGTCGTTTTGCTCGCCAAAAATCCGACAGCTCATCGGCCTCGATACCGAGTTGCCGCGATCAGTGGTTCATCGGTGATTGACCGTCGCTCACCATTGGTTCGCTCGATGAATCAATTGGCCGACGCCGTTTCGGTTTTGAAGCGACCTTTGATTTTGCCACCGTCGACAGAAACAGATGCAATCGACCCTGCTTCGTTGTCACCACAATTGGTTCCACCGCTCGAAACATACTTGGACGAATCAGGTGTGTTGTCGGTGACGATAATCCCGCTCTTCGAATCAGTCGATGACACGCTGGCTGCCGCGGGTGTGAACTCATCCAATGAATTGGATGATGAGGCTCGCGAAAAACAACGTCGCCAATCGATGCCGATTGCCATGCTGATGCTGGAAACGTTTTCGGGTGAGCCAGCAAGTTCGATCTCACCCGCAATGGTTGAGGTTGCCGAAGAGTCTTCGTCCGCCATCAGCAATGCAATTCGATACGACAGCGTATTTGCGTTACCAATTCGACGCCCGGCTGCGGCCGCCACTCGCCGAGCGACACGTCACTGGATATTGGCCGGCTGCATGTTGTTGGCCGCCGGATTGTTGGCCGGTTGGTTCATTCGGGTCGATCATCACGTCGTCGCAACCGGGCTGGCTCGCCCCGCGGTTCGCCAAGCAATCTTTGCCGGGATCGACGGCGTCGTTGACGAGTTGAAGGTGAAAGACGGCGATGTCGTTCGGCAAGGTGATGTGCTGGTCCAGCTTAGTAATGCGGAACTCACTCGCGAAGCCGAGGCGTTGTCGGGACAGCTCACCACAGCCACTCAAAAGCTTAGTTCCGTCCGAGCGATGTTGCTGGCCGCGTCGAACGACTCACGTGATTCAGCCCAAAGCATTCTCGAACAACAAACGCTTGAGAACCAAATTGAATCGCTTAGTAAACGATTGCAAATCAACCGTGAGATGAAAGACATGCTATCCGTCAAAGCTCCCTTTGACGGGCAGGTCGTCGGCTGGCGATTGAACGAACGTTTGAAAGACCGACCGGTGTCTCGTGGAGACAGATTGCTCGCGATCGTTCAGCGTGAAGGCCCGTGGGAGTTGGAACTGAGGCTGGAGGAAACTCGTGCTGGCGAGGTCATCCGACGACATGCGGACGATCACGAGCTACCTGTTCACTTCGCCATCGAAACAAGACCAACCGAAACCTTTCACGCGAAGATCTCCGCAATCGGCGGAGTCGCTCGCAAACGTGCTGACGGTCGGAACGTCGTGGACATCATCGCCGAGATCGATGACATTCCAGAAGGCGGTTTTCGCGGTGATGCAGAAGTCACCGCAAAGATCGTTTGCGGACGTCGCCGGTATTTGGCCAGTGCGATGGACGACGTGGTCGCTTGGTTCCACCGCAACGTTTTGTTTCGGTTTCCGACATGAACGCGGGTGTCAGTTCATCAACTCAGCGTCCGTTGGGAGTGCACCACAAGGTCGGCCTAAAAGCCGTCCGAGTTTCGCATCGTCATTCGGGATGGGTGGTCGTCCATGACGCGATCGCGGGCCAGCATCACCGACTTCGCGAAGACGAATACTTCTTGCTGACATCGCTGGACGGGCAATGCAGCCTGGATGATCTGCGAGATCAGTATCAAGCTCGCTATCCCAACCGTCGCGTCCGGTCCAACCAAATCAACGCGTTGCTGTTTCGCTTTCACGAAACTGGCTTGACGACCAGTCACTCTGCGATGCAGGGCGAACCATTGCTTCAACGAGCGGATTCGGATCGGCGACAAAAGCGTTTGGCGATGGCGTCGCAGTGGTTGTTCATGCGGTTTCCTGGAATCGATCCGGCACCGGTCATGCGAATCCTGATGCCGGTCGTTCGTCCGTTGCTGACTTTACCTGGCTTGATCGCTTGTTTGGCTTTGATCGTTTCGGCGGCCTTGATGATGCTGGTCCATCGCCAGCGTTATCTCGCGGAGTTGCCCGCATCTCACGAATGGCTAACGTTCCAAAACGCAATGATTTTGGCTGCCGTCGTCGCGTTCACAAAGGTCGCCCATGAATTGGGGCACGCGGTTGTGTCAGAGCGATTTGGTGCAAAGTGTCGGTCGATCGGGCCGATGCTGCTCGTATTCACTCCCGCGTTGTACTGCGACACCAGCGGTTCGTGGATGATCCCCAGTCGCTCGCGTCGAGCGGCGGTTGCTTTGGCGGGCATCGCCACAGAAGTCCTGATCGCATCCATCGCGGCTTGGGTTTGGCTGCAAACACCTGAGGGACTGACACATACCGTCGCATCGCACGTGATGGTCGTTTGCGGAATCAGCACCATTGTCTTCAATGTCAATCCGCTACTGCGATACGACGGTTATTATTTGTTGTCCGATATGACCGACATGCCCAATTTGGCTCAACGAGGCCAGCGGCGCTGGGGACGTTTTCTTTCGAGAGTCTTCTTGGGAGTCGAAACGGGGGCTCCCAACGAACCCGAGGATGGCTCGGCCTGGTTGCTTGTCTATGCGGTCGCTTCGCTTGCCTATCGATGGATTCTGATGGCGACCATCATTGGATTCATATGGCTATCGCTGAGACCCTATGGACTCGAAATCATCGGTCAAATGCTCGCATTGGTCGCGGCAACCTCCATGGTTTGGGCCGGTCTGGTACCGCTGCGTCGTTTTTGGAACAATCCCGTGAACCGCAGAAACATTCGTCCACGACGTGCATTCGTTTGGTGTGTCTTGCTTGCCGTGATTGGCTTCGCCGGAACGGTTCCGTTGCCTCGCCACGTCTACACCGCCGTCCGTCTTTTGCCGGCACAAGAAACTCGCGTGCATCTGACATCGCCAGGCGTTCTGAGGCAAATCCATGTTGAACCAGGCCAAAGCGTCCGCCGCGGCGATGTTTTGGCAGAGCTCTCCAACCCAGAAATTGAGTTGCAGGTTCTCGATGCCAAAAGCGAAGTTCGGGAACAAACGTTGCGTTTGGAAGGATTGCGTGCGTCGCAAACGCTGGTCCCAGAAGCCAGCTCGCAACTACCCACCGCGGAAGCGTTGCTGGATGAGATGCGAGACCGCCTGGCAGCGGCTGAGCGGCGACGCGAGTCGCTGACGATCACCGCTCCGTGCGATGGCATCGTGATGGTCGCTCAAAGCAACCCGCAATCCGCATCGGACACTGCCCTCGATGCCGATGCCAATCCGCTGGAGATCGGGCCTGCATTGAATCCGGCGATGGATCGCACCGCGGTCCGCTTGGCATCATGGTCAGGCTATCCCACCGCTAAAGAGAACAATGGATGCTTGTTGGAAGCGGGGACTGAATTGCTGAGCATCGCCTCGCTGGAGGAAGCAGCCGATTCATCGTCTGCCGACCCATCGCGAAACAATTCCGTTCGCTGGCGGGCTGAGGCCGTCGTTCCATCCGTCCAAAGACATCGAATCGCGTTCGGCGACGAAGCTCTGATGATTCGCGACTCCTCGCCCAAACAAATTTTTCGCGGTCGTGTCGTTCAAATTTCGGAAGAGACCTACGATCCTCGGATCGACGCTCCCCGCCGTGATCACCATCGGGCTGATCGAGCGCCCCGAACGCCGGGCACCAGCTACGTCGTTGAGATTGCAATCGACGATTCCGCCACGGCACCCTCCACTTGCGTCGCGGGAGCCTTTGGCCGAGTAAAAATAGTGGTCGATTCGGCTTCGGTTTGGCAAAGAATCTACGAACTCCTTTCAAGTTTATTTCGTTTCAGATAATAGCGTTTCGCCCGCCCATTCCTGGACTTTCGTTGTCGGATTGATACAATGGGTGGCCCACCTTTCTGGCGACGCTCCCCGCAGATAGGCTTTGCGAAACGCACAGTCTCGTCGTCACCCACCTACACCGAACAATCGTTCTTCTAGGAGAAACCCCTTTGAATATCCGTCCGCTGATTGCTGGCACCGCTGCCGCTTGTGCACTGACCGCATCGATGGCCATGGCCGAAACCGGAACGTTGAAAATGCGTTTCGTTTACGACTCCGATAACGCTCCCAAAGTGGAGTTGATCGAACCCAACAAAGACATCGCTTTCTGCGGCAAGCACGAGATCCCCAACGAAAAGCTATTGGTCGACTCCGAGACCAAAGGCATCAAGAACGTGTTGGTCTACGTCTACACCGGGCGTGGCGGAACCAAATTGGATGACGTCGCCGCAAAGAACGAGACTCACGAGTTGGCTAACGACAAATGCCGCTTTGAGCCCCACTACGTGATCGCACAAACGGGTGACACGCTGAAAATCACCAACCCTGATACTGTCGGTCACAACGCGAATTTGAATTTCTTCGCGAACAAGGCTGAGAACTTGATGATCCCAGCTGGTGCTGACAAAGAAGTCGCTTTGGAAAAGCCAGAACCGGCTGCGATTCCAGTCGAATGCAACATCCACCCTTGGATGCGTGCTTACGTCGTGGTTCTGGAACACCCCTACGCTGCCGTTAGCGGTGAAGATGGAACGCTGACCATCGAAGGCATCCCAACCGGCGATGTCATGTTCCGCGTTTCGCACGAAGCCGGCAAAATCGATGAAGTCAAAATCGATGGTTCGAAGGAATCATGGCGTCGCAGTCGCTTCGAGCTGGACATCAAACCCGGCATGAACGATCTGGGCGACGTCTTGGTCCCAGCAGACGCTTTGTCGCTGTAAGACCACACCGCCACATCAAACATTCGATCGGCGTCGTTCCTCAAACGACGCCGATTTTTTTTGCGCACAGACCTATCCCTCGCCCCCTTTCCCGCCAACAGGGTCTTCTCTCGCACCGATTCACTCGCACAAGAAAATTCGCGAATCGAGGTCTCCCCGATCAGGTTCCTCGGCGGTTGCCGTACCAACGAATTTGCATGCGGTCGCAATATTGATAGCCTCGCAAGGTTGCCATCGGTTCCAACCATGGACGTGCAGTGTCCAGCTGTTCGACCGAGATCCCTTGCGGCATCAAATACACGGAATCCGCTGAGATCTCCAATTGCCGCACAACCTCATCGATCTCAGGCAATTCATCGGCCGAATCGACCACAAATTTGACCTGGGTCGCTTCTGCGGATTGGATCAATTGCTTCATCGTGCCGATCGGCAACCGCCTCTCTGCGTGCAGTTTTGCCCAACGCGGATGATCTTTCTCATCCGGGGTGCTGGCCCGTAGCTTGGGGCTGAGCGACAGCAGGTCGCATTGCACGCCGGGGTCGACGGTCCCAGCGGTTTCGATCGTGACGTGATTGCCCGCGACTCGCAATTGATCGATCAACCTTACGATGCCCTTGGCGATCAATGGTTCACCACCGGTCAGCACCACGTGCTTGACGCCTGAATCCGCGACCAATTGCAACAAGTCGTCGACGGTTTGCCTCGTGCCCTCGGGCTTCCAAGACGCGTAAGGCGTGTCGCAGAACCAACACCGCAGATTGCAGCCACTGGTTCGGATGAAAACGCTTTCGGTGCCGGTCAATTCGCCTTCGCCTTGACGACTGACGAAGGTTTCTGAAATCAGCAGCGACGATGCCGGGGCGCACGAGTCCCCGGGGGTTTCCGCCGAGTCCTCAGCGGGTAAAACATCGACTGGATGATCGACCGATTTCAAACGACACCGCGTTTCTAGAAGTGAACCAAACCACGTGAGCGACACAGCCTCTTTTCGAGACACACTCGAAGTTTTTGAAAACCCCGCCCCGACACGAAATTTCACGATCGAGCATCATTGCCCGGAATTCACGTCGGTTTGCCCGAAAACGGGACAACCCGACTATGGAACGATCGTTTTCACGTACGTTCCAGACCGTGTCTGCGTGGAGCTGAAGAGCTTGAAAATGTACTTGCAGAAGTTCCGCAACGAAGGAATTTTCTACGAGCAAGTCACCAACCGAATTCTGGACGACTTTGTCGCCGTCGTCCAGCCTCGCAAAGTCACCGTCGAGAGCAAATGGACGCCACGCGGCGGCCTGAACAGCAACATCATCGTGACTTACCCCGACGAAGCGTGATCTGATCACGGCACGAATTTCCCGTCCTTCCCCACAAATCCCGCCTGCGCCATGTCCTCCGTCATTCTGTCTGGTTTCGCCGACGAATCCGCCTTCTCGAAAAAAGCCAACGAGCAATTCGCTGCTCTGGCCGCCATCGGCCTTCAGCACTACTCGATCCGTTTTGTTGATGTCGGAAATGGCATCAAAAACGTGATGGTGTTGGAACCTTCTGAAATCGAGACGCTTCAGAAACTGCACAAAGAATACGGCATGTCGGTCAGCAGCATCGGCTCGCCGATTGGCAAGGTAAAGTTGTTGGACGTCGAAGACGGAACCGCGAATAAGTTCATCCCATTCGAAAAGTACCTCGCCGAAGACGTGCAGATCGCCTGCGATCGAGCGGAAGCGTTCGACTGCAAATTGCTTCGCGGTTTCTCGTTCTATCACCCCAAGGGCACATCACCCGAAGACCACATTGATCAGGTTTCGGACCAACTCGGACAAATCGCTGAAGCATGCGACAAACGTGGTTTGACGTTTGGTCTGGAAGTCGAAGCCAACTTGGTCGGACAAACCGGTGACCTGCTCGCCGCGATCGCTGAAAAGGTGAACAACCCGGCTTTGGTCACCATCTTTGACGGAGCCAACATGGTGATGCAGGGACTGACATCGGATCAGGTCTACGCCCAGTACGAAGCGTTGAAACCGTCGCTCGGTTGGTTGCACATCAAGGACTACAAAGACCCATCGCTGAACGGCCGCGTCGATCACGTCGATGAGGAATCCGCCAGCCACTTTGTGCCGGCCGATCAAGGCGACAGTGCCCACGAACGAATCTTCGAAGACCTCAAGACATTCCTGCCGACGCTCGCGGACCGCATGTCACGTCGCGGCGTCGAAGGCATTTACCTTGACCTCGAACCTCACGTTCGCGGTGGCGGCCAATTCGGCGGTTTCAGTGGTCCCGATGGATTCGGCATCGCCGCTCGCGGGTTGTGCCGCGTGCTCGATAAAGTCGGCATCGACTATCACCTGCGAACGTTCGAAGATTTGGAAGCCGCCAAAGCTCAACAGGCCTGAGCCAAGGCCGGCGACGGAGCCTTCATCGTCCAAACGCAATCTCCCACTTCATGTAGGACGGGCACTCTTGCCCGTCCACACAACGAACCGCCTTGCTCATGTGTCGGTCAAGAGTGGCCGACCTACGTGGGGAACGCTGTTTGGCGTCTGATCAGGATTCCAGACGCAGGATCGTGGTGCCAAGTGGCGGCAGGGTCACTTCGATGCTGTCCGGACGAGCGTGGTGCTCAATGCCGGTCGTTTGACATCCGGGATAGTTGCCCAGGTTCGATCCGCCGTACGCTTCGCCGTCACTGTTGAAAATCTCTTTCCAGAAACCTTGTGCCGGCACTCCAACGCGATAGTTGTCCCGAGGGACGGGCGTGAAGTTGTTGCAAACCAGGATCGGTGGATCGCCTTCGGCTCCCTTTCGCAGGTAGACCAAGACGCTGTCTTCCGCGTTTTGAGCGTCAATCCACTCGAAGCCATCGCCCGTGAAATCATGCCAGTGCAGGGCTGGGTTTTCGATCACGACCTTGTTCAAATCCGCAACTAATTGCTGGACACCACGGTGCGTGTCGAAGTCGAGCAATTCCCACTGAGGGCCGTCGTCCGCGTTCCACTCGGTCCACTGTGCAATTTCACCACCCATGAAGAGCAACTTCTTGCCGGGGTGAGTCCACATGTAGCTGTACAGCAATCGCAGGTTGGCGAATTTCTGCCACATGTCACCCGGCATTTGGCTGATCAACGATCCTTTGCCGTGAACGACCTCATCGTGCGACAACGGCAACGTGAAGTTTTCGGTGAAGGCGTAGATGAGACTGAACGTCAGCTCGTTCTGATGGAACTTGCGGTGGATCGGCTCATTCCGCATGTAGCTCAACGTGTCGTTCATCCATCCCATGTTCCACTTGTAAGTGAAACCGAGACCACCGTCGTACGTTGGGCGGGAAACGCCGGGCCACGCGGTCGACTCTTCCGCCGCCGTGATCACACCGGGGTGATTCTCATGAACCGCGATGTTGAAATCACGCAGGAAGTCGATCGACTCGAGGTTCTCACGTCCGCCGTAACGGTTGGGAATCCACTCGCCGTCTTCACGGCTGTAGTCCAAGTACAACATGGATGCGACCGCGTCGACTCGCAGACCATCGATGTGATACTTGTCCAACCAGAACAACGCGTTGGCGATCAAGAAGTTCTTCACTTCGTTGCGACCGAAGTTGAAGATCATCGTGCCCCAATCCGGGTGCTCGCCCTGACGAGGATCCGCATGCTCGTACAACGCCGATCCGTCGAACTGACGCAGGCCGTGATCGTCTTTGGGGAAGTGAGCGGGAACCCAATCGATCAACACGCCGATGCCGTTTTGGTGCATGTGATCGACGAAAAACATGAAGTCTTCGGGGGATCCGTGACGACTGGTCGGTGCATAGTAGCCAACGCTTTGGTAGCCCCATGAACCGGTGAATGGATGCTCGCTGATTGGCATCAATTCCACGTGCGTGAAATTCATGCGGTGACAGTAATCAACCAATCGCTTGGCCAAGTCACGATAGTCCAACCAACCGTGGGTGCGGCCGGGGCCTTTTTGCCAGCTGCCCAAATGAACTTCGTAAACGTTCATCGGAGTGTGCATTGGATCCATCTCGGCCCGCTGCTGCAACCAATCCGAATCATTCCACGAGTACGTGTTGATGTCCGTGATGATATTCGCGGTCAGCGGTGGCAACTCAGCGGCGAATGCCATCGGGTCGCACTTGTCCATCCAATGCCCGTGCTGGGTCTGGATTCGGAACTTGTACTTCTGACCAACCGTCGCACCGGGAAGGAACAATTCCCAGATGCCAGTCGACTCGACCGGCTGAGCGACATGACCGCGTCCGTCCCAACCGTTGAAATCACCGACGATCTGAACCGAACGGGCGTTTGGTGCCCACACGGCGAAGTTCACGCCTTTGACGCCATCGACTTCGCGGAGCTGCGCCCCGAGTCGTTCGTACAACTGGTTGTGGCGACCTTCACCGATCAGGTAGCGATCGAGGTCGCTAAAAATACTGGGGACGGTGTAGGGGGAAGTCGTCTTCAATTCTTTACCGGTCTTGTCGATCATTTGCAGTCTGGACGTGGAGGGCTTGGTGATGGGCTCATCGCAGATCGCTTCGAAGAATCCGCCGGGATGCAGCCGTCGCATGGGACGTCGCAAACCGCTTGCCGAATCGATCAGCCACACGGATTCTGCGTTGGGTTCCAAAACGCGAACGGACGTGGCTTCTCGTCCCCGATAGTTGACAGGGTGACGGCCCAACAAACTACCCGGGTTCGCCACACTGCCATCCACGAGTGACTGAATGGTCGATAATGAAAGCTGCGAATTCATGGCTGGACTACGAGTGAATTGATTGAAATGAGTTCGAAAATGCGAAAACACGCCTGAAATCAGGACGTTTTGATTAGGTTGGATCGTTGGATTCCGTTGGCCGAAATTGCGGTGCTCAGCAACCAGTCACGCAGTCGATCGTTGGCGGTTGGAACCGCACGATTGGATTTCGGTGCTGGTGGGCCGGAGTGAGGTTGGTCGATTCTTGACCAGTCGTCATTCAACTTGGTGGATCCGCGGGCAACGGAAGCGTCGACTTCGGCCGCGGGAATTGCACCGTCTGGCGCGACATGATCGGGTTTGCGACTGACCAAACGGGACGTCACCAAGCACGCTTGAACCTCGTGGATTCCCAAGGCGTGGTCGACGCGTCGCCACAAATCAGCGTGTTGGACTTCAACGCGACGGCCAAAGTGATCCCAAACGAAATCGCTGCGTCGCCATCTCGGCAATGAATCCGTCAGTGATCGAATCAGGTATCGGTTGTGGCTGAGCAAGGTGATGCCCGAGGGCCCGTCGATTGCCTCGAGCCCTCGCACCGCGGCCAGCAACGACAATCGGTTCAAGTCGCCGAACTCTTGGTCGTCTGCTTCCATCACGGGTTTGCCGTCCGAAGTCTCGATCACAAATTGCCAACGACCATCGGTCAGCGACGTGCTGTGAGCGGACACGACCAACAAGAACGAAGCACGAGGCTTCGCGGGTGCGGGGTTGAAATCGGGGTCTCCGAATTCGGACGTCATCGACGCGAATTCTTCGAGGGATTGCAAAGGATCCATCATGGTAGGGTTCGCCAGTGTGTTCGACTTGCTTTCAATACGTGATTGCGATCAATCTGGCGGCGGCCCCTCGGGTCTCGCCCGGATCCTTGGACGAGAGGGCCGCCGCATCGCAGTACACGCATCGATTGCTAGGGAGGGGAAAGCAATGAGACGCGATCCATCGGTGCCAGTCTTCGGCGGTGCACGTGTTGGCTATCGTTTGTTGCTGCGATTTCAGCTTGCCAAAACTTCGTTGCGACCGCCTGTCGACAAGGATTGCTTTCGTCCTCGTCGACCATGCCGGAAAAGCTTTCCTGCTCAAAAAGGTTTGCGCGAATTACCAGGCGATCGTGCAACCGTTGGAGCCTGAATAACCGGCAGGGTTTGGCCCAGAGGGGCTCGATCACATGGTTCCAAACAAAGGAACCAATCGCCTGTTAGCGAAACTCGAACGGCCATGTCCATCAAAGAATGGAGCTTGAAATGCGATCAGCATGTGACGTGCCCGAAGGCCCTCTTTAGGGGGCTCTCAACGGCAATAGCTTCGTCGCTTATTCGTGCCGCATCAGATCCAGCAGGGCTTGTGCGACCAGATGAGGCTCTTCCACCGCGTCGCATTCCGCTGGCAAGGCATCAACCAAACATCCCGCGTCGCCACCGGTCACGACCAAGGTCGCCGCACCGCCGTAGATCCGAAGCAATCGTTCGACAGCACCCGCGACCGACGCGAGCACGCCCAATCGCATCGCGGCAACCGTGTCTCGGCCCGGCCCCTCAGGCATCTCTCGACATCGGTGGGATGCCCAATCGAGTTTGGGCAACGCATCCGTGCCGGCCGCGAGGGCCGCGGTCTGCATTTCCAAGCCAGGCAGAATGGCTCCACCGCGAAACACTCCTTCGGCGGAAACAAAATCGACCGTCACCGTGGTTCCGGCGTCGACCACAATCAACGGTGCCGTGTGACGACGGAATGCGGCTTCCGCTCCGAGCAATCGATCGATCCCAACGCGTTCGGGAAAGCTCACATCGATCGGCATCGATACGTCTTCGTGCGTCACAAAACGCACGCGAATGCACTGGAAAAAGGCTTCATCGAGAGCAACCACCAACGGCTCCGCCGAACCTCGATTCACGCTCGCGACTCGAACGTCATAGCAAACGGATTCGCAGTCGCGAGATTCGCAAGCGGCAACCTGCTCCGCCAGCGTTTGCAGGTGCTCGACGCACTTGGTGATCCACTCTGGATCTCTCAGCGAAATCGATCGAAGCTGAGGACCTCGCGTCTTGTTCCGCTGCACCGTTTCGTCGATTGCTGAGAACTCGGTGACAACCTTGATCGCGGTGTTGCCAACATCGATGCCAACTCGCACCATCACGACATCGAAAGGCGATTCATCATGGAGCTGCTGCTCATTCGCGGGGGACTGCTCGTCTGCCATATTCCTGCCGACTGCTTCAAGACGAACGATCGCGGCGTTCGCCGGGCACGACTTTGCCGGTGTCAGATAGCGTGGCGGCACCTTGGATATCCTGTGCCTGCACTTCGTCCGACAAACCTTCCGTCGCGGCGGCTTTGTGAGGTGGCAGGCGACGTTCCTTCTTGGGTGTCGCGGGAGCGTCGTCTTGGCGAATCAAAGTAGGTGTGATGCCCGCTTCGATCATTTCTTCGCGACGCTTGGCGACTCGATCCATGATTTCGCCGACCAGTTCTTTCAGTCCCACATCGGTTGCGGCACTGATGGAACGCAGGTCGCGAGCGTGGTTGGCGGGGTGCTCATCAAAGTAAGCCTGCAATCTCTCACGAACTTCGCCATCCGGGTCCAATTCGCACTTGGTCATCACAACCAATTCATCACGATCGGCGAGCGTCTCGTCGTAGTGCTGCAACTCTTCGCGAATCGCGACGTAGTTTTGAATCGGATCGCTTCCGTCGACCGGAGTGGGCTCGATCAAGTGAACCAGCAAACCGGCGCGTTCGACATGACGAAGGAACTCATGCCCCAGCCCAATGCCCTCGCTCGCCCCTTCGATCAAACCGGGAATGTCAGCCAGGATGAACGATCGTTCGATATCGACGTCGACGATTCCAAGGTTGGGATACTTCGTCGTGAACGGATAATCCGCGATCTCAGGTCGAGCACTGCTGATTCGCGAAAGCAGGGTGCTTTTGCCAGCGTTTGGTTTTCCGATCAGCCCCACATCGGCGATCGATTTCAGTTCCATGATCACGTGTCGCGTTTCGCCGGGCTGGCCCAGTTCGCGTTCTCGTGGTGCTTGGTTCTGCGGCGTTTTGAAACGAGCGTTCCCGTGACCTCCTTTGCCACCGCGGCAGATCACAAATTCTTCGCCGACCTGCGTCAGATCTTTGATGACGAAACCGTCTTTCGCATCGATGATGCTAGTCCCGCAAGGAACAAACAGACGCATTTCGCGGCCCTTTCTGCCATGGCGAAGGGCTCCCATGCCGAAGCCACCCTTTTCAGCTCGGAAGAACTTTCGGGTCGCGAATTGGGCCAACGAGTTCACGCCCAGGCGAGCTTCCAAAACGATGCTCGCACCCCGGCCGCCATCGCCACCGTCGGGACCGCCCTTGGGAACGTACTTCTCCTTGCGAAAGCTCATGCAGCCATCGCCGCCCTTGCCAGCTTGGAACTCAATTTCAACGCGATCAAAGAACATGGAATGCAGAGTGAAAAGGACCACAGTGGCACAGGGCCACAGGCGGGGATAGAAACCAAAGGTTGAGTATGGCCATGAGTAAGATCCAACGCAAACGGGGTGTGATGACCGAATCACCACACCCCGCGTTTGAATTGGAGTTCAGAACTTTTGCTCTGATGAGCTGTGGTCCTGAGGCTCTTTCACACTCTTAGAGCATCTTTCCGAGCTTGCTGCACAAGTCAGCGGTACGGCTCGAGTAGCCCCATTCGTTGTCGTACCACGACACGACTTTGGCCATCTTGCCCTTGTCGCCGAGGACTTGGGTGAAGTCAGCTGCGAAGATGCTGCTGTGCGGGTCGTGAACAATGTCGCTGCTGACGATTGGGTCGACAGCGTAGAACAGAATGCCTTTCATCGGGCCTTCTGCTGCGGTTTGGATCGCCAAGTTGATGTCTTCTTTGGTGACTTCCTTGCTCAGGTTGACGGTCAAATCGACCACGCTGCCCGTTGGCACTGGAACTCGCATGGCGATACCGGTCAACTTGCCTTGCAATTCAGGAATCACCAAACCAACGGCTTTCGCAGCACCGGTGCTGGTTGGGATGATGTTCTGAGCAGCACCACGTGCACGATACAAGTCAGCGTGAGGCTGATCTTGAACGTTTTGGTCGTTGGTGTAAGCGTGAACGGTGGTCATCAAGCCCGATTCGATTCCGAACGAATCGTTCAGAACCTTGGCGACGGGAGCCAAGCAGTTGGTCGTGCAAGAAGCGTTGCTGACGCAGTTCAAATCGGCTGAAAGCTTGTCGTCGTTGACGCCCAACACGCAGGTCAGGTCGGCACCGTCTTTGGCTGGTGCGGACAACACAACTTTCTTTGCACCAGCGGCCAAGTGGCTGTCGTAGCCAGGCTTGTCGGCGGTGGAGCGTGCGGTGAAGAAGCCGGTCGACTCGATGGCGATATCGACGTTGTGGTCTTTCCAAGGCAAGTTGCGTGGGTCACGCTCAGCCAAGGCGACGATCTTCTTGCCGTTGACGGTCAACGAAGTGTCGTCGTATTCGACGGTGCCGTCAAAACGTCCGTGAATGCTGTCGTACTTCAGCAACATGGCCAAAGTGCGGTTGTCGGTCAAATCGTTGATCGCGACCACTTCGAACTCGTCGCTTCGCTCCATCAGGTTGCGAAAAGTCAAACGTCCGATTCGGCCAAAGCCGTTGATTGCTACTTTAATAGCCACTGATTTCGTATTCCTGTCTCGTGGAACAAAGATGGAGAGAAGCGGCGGGCGAAACAGTCACCCAGTCCGCTGTGGGCGCGGATTATAAGATCGCGAGTCCATTTTGAAACAGCCCCCGAACCATTCCACTGAGCTCGAACCACCCACGATGACCGATCCTCGGCCCGAAAAAATTGCTTCACCTGCCGAGTCCTCGCATTACGATCGACGGGAATCATCCGCCCGAATCGAACAATCCCAATGGCGTCGCCCAGCAGGGGTCGCACCGGGAACATGGCGATACGTCCAACAAGGGTCTATCGCCAACCACTACGACGCCTTTGTGGCGGAGACGCCGCTCTGTGCGCTGGACCAGACGATCTTGCGCCAGGTGTTTGAATCTATCGATTCTGGTCAGCAGCCAGCGGAATCTACCGAGGGGGAAGCTGAGCGGACCGGGCAAAAAGTTTTTTCTGATCGAGACAATTGGGTGCTCGATTTAGGCTGCGGAACCGGCCGAGCAGCCACCGAGTTGTCGCGACTGGGCCGCAACGTGCTCGCGATCGACTTGTCTCAATCCATGCTCAATCACGTTGTCGAGCGTGCGAAACGATC
Source organism: Rhodopirellula sp. UBA1907 (assembly GCF_002337565.1). NCBI lineage: Bacteria > Pseudomonadati > Planctomycetota > Planctomycetia > Pirellulales > Pirellulaceae > Rhodopirellula > Rhodopirellula sp. UBA1907. The sequence goes on from NZ_DDGH01000094.1 coordinate 156,410, forward strand.
CCAGGTGGAATCGACCTCTCAGAGAATTGGATCGATCGTTCCTTTGCGAGCCAACTTGGTCCAGCTCGATTGTTTGGCCGACAACTCATCGGCGGGTGCGGTTTGCTTGTTCAGCACCTTGGGCATGATTCAAGGCAGAAAGAATCGCCGGACGGTTCTCCGACACGCTTCACGCATTGTCCGACCAGGCGGCAAACTCCTCCTGCACGTGCACAACCGATACGCATCGCTGGCCCAATCCGGCGGAAAACGGCTGCTCGCCAAAAGCTTGCTGAAATCGATCGTCAGCCACGAGCACGAATTCGGCGACGCAACCTACGCCTACCGAGGCCTCCCCGACATGTTCCTGCACCGCTACTCACGCCGAGAACTCATCGCGGATTTAAGAATCAGCGGCTGGCAAATCAACCACATCCACCGCCTCACACTCGACGGATCCACAACGATCGAAGAAAACGCCGCCAACAAACTGCGGATCGCAGGTGGCTATTTGTTAGAAGCCCAGACGCCTCAACCGTAGCTTGGTGATCCCCCACCGAGAGTCGCACGCCGCAAACCTTCACCAGCTTCGCGAAGATGCTCCACCGCCCCGAAAGGTCGAAAGCCCTACTCCTCCCGAAACCGGTAGCCAATCCCGCGAACCGTTTCCACCAGATCGGCGTGTTCGTTCATTTTTTTGCGGAGGGCTCGGACGTGGACGTCGATGGTTCGCTCTAGCACCATGGTGTCTTCGCCCAGGGCCGCGTCGACCAGTTCGCTGCGGTCGAAAGCTCGGCCGGGTTGCCGGATCAGGGTGTCGAGCAATCGGAACTCGCTCTTGGTCAGCTTGACCGCTTCACCCTCGATCGTCGCGACAAAACGCCGGCGATCGACCGTCACACCACATCGCGAAATCGCGTCGGCGTCGTCCATGCTGGGTTCGCGACGACGAAGCAAAGCCTTGATCCGCTGGAGCAGCACCTTGTAGCTCTCCACGGGTTTGACGACGTAATCGTCGGCTCCGACGGCAAATCCGACGACTTGGTCGGACTCTTCGCCCAGCGCACTGAGCATCAGAATCAGCGTGTCTTTCGTCGTCGCATCTGATCGCAGTTGCTTGCAGACCTCCACACCGCTCAAGACTGGCAGGTCGACGTCCAAAACCACCACGTCGGGCAAATACAGCTTCGCTTGGTTGAGAGCCTCCCGTCCATCGGCAGCTCGATAGACCTCGTAGCCAGCTCGTTTTAGCTGGTACTCCAGCGTTTCTACCAACGGCCGGTAATCTTCAACGATGAGAACTTTGGTTTTTGACATTCGTCCGCATGCTGCGTTTTGAGAGGAGATTCATATCTTCCGATTCGCGTGTAGTTTCGTGGAAGATGTGAAGTTTGGCACCACCCACAAACCGCCGTTTCGTTGAAGGTTTGATGAAGATCTCATTCGGGAATCCAGAATCAATCGATTCGGCACATCAAATCAGATCCTAGCGGCCGCTTCATGGCATCGTACCGATGCCCTAATCTTATCGAACCCTGCCCGCTGGATTCACGAAAGCTGAAAAAATCGCCTCGCGTTGGCAGTCGTCGCTTCCGCCAGCCTCGAGGTTGGCTCATTCCGCACGTCAGCCAAACATCGCAGGATGTGCTCCACCCGAGCGGGCTCGTTCGGCCGTTTTCCCCGCAGCGGTTCGGGCGACAAGTACGGCGAATCGGTTTCGATCAGCAATCGGTCCTCGGGAACCCGCTTGGCGACCTCCCGAAGATCGTCACTCTTCTTGAAGGTGACCATCCCAGCGAAACTGATCATCAGCCCCATCTCCAAGCAACACTCGGCCAATTCCCAATCACCGGTGAACGAATGCATCACTGCCGCCGGGAGTTGCGATTGCCGGGTGAGTTGTTCCGCGATCAGCTTGCCGCTTTCTCGCATGTGAATGACCATTGGCAGATTCGATCGACATGCCAACTCGATGTGCTGATCAAACGCAGCCTGTTGCTGCTCGATCGGGGTGTCGTCCCAGTAGCAATCCAGGCCGGTCTCACCGATCCCGCGAACTCCTGGGGCCGAAGCCAGCTTTTCAATTTCCGCGAAATCGCCTTCGGAAGATTCAGCGACTGAATTGGGCTGAATCCCGACGACGGCATGGATCATGTCCGGGAACTCCGCTGCGAGCTCAACCGCTCGGCGACTGGTCGCCAGATCGATCCCGATGACACCGATGCCGACCACGCCTGCCTGGCGAGCTCGCTCAACCACTTCAGCCACATTCTCGTCGAAGTCCTTGGAGTTCAAATGAGCGTGGGTGTCAAAAAGAGGATTCATTCGGAGCTCGGATGGATCGAAAGCGGAAACGGATGTGCCGGTCACTGGGCCGCCCATTCTGTTTCATTTCGCGAAACTGGGTAGCACCCGCGACCACAAACATCTTTCGACCGTTGGCATCCGCCAGTGAGAAAATGCATCAGTCGCACCGATTTGGCTCATACGCCAGATCATTCCGGTGCGACGAGTTGTTCGATGCCCGGCAAAGCATTTCGGGATTGAACGAACGTGATTCCACGGATTGGTGAACGCAAGCTGATACATTGGGGGGCATCCGGTCGCATCGATGAATGCCTCACGCGTTCGCGATTGCATCATATCGACGCCCACCATCCTGACCGGCCCCGCCTTCGAACCCAAAGGTCTTGCCCAAGATGTTTCAGTCGACGTTCCACGCCGTCACTTGTTCGATGGCGATTCTATTCGTTGCTCCCGCGGTCGCTCTCGCACAACCAGAGTCAACGAACATTGATTCGGCCTCCCGTCCAAACATCGTTTGGATCATGTCGGAAGACAATTCCAAGCACTACTTGAAACACTTCGACGAAACCGGCGTCGAGACTCCCGCCATCGAAGCCATGGCGGCTCACGGGATAACGTTCGATCGAGCGTTCAGCAACGCGCCAGTTTGCTCCACCGCGCGAACCACTTTGATCACCGGGTGCTACGGTCCTCGGATTGGAACTCAATTTCACCGACGCACTGAATTGGCCACGCTGCCTGAGGGAGTCGAAATGTTCCCGGCCTGGCTTCGACAGTCTGGTTACTACACGACCAACAACTCCAAAGAAGACTACAACGCGAAAAAGCGGATGGAGCCGTGGGATGACTCCTCGCGAAAAGCGTCTTGGAAAAACCGACCGTCCGAAGACACACCTTTCTTCCACGTCGTCACGTTTGCTGATTCACACGAAGGCCGATTGCACTTCGGCGTCGACGCATTGCAAAAGCCAACTGACTTCGATCAGAAAACCGTATCGCTGCCACCCTACTTTCCCGACACACAAGTCTTCCGGCACACGGCCGCGTTCTATCGCGATCGGATGAGCATCATCGACGAGAAAGTCGCCAGCGTGATCGCTCAGCTGGAACAGGCCGGCGAACTAGAAAACACGTTTGTGTTTTACTTCGGTGACCACGGTGGCGTGCTGCCTCGCGGGAAAGGCTACATCTATGAATCAGGGCTGCACGTGCCGCTGGTCGTTCGTGTTCCAAACAACTACCGCAACCTGGTCGATCGAGAGTTGGGATCTCGCACCAAAGGTTTTGTGTCGTTCATCGACTTTGCCCCCACCGTGCTGAATTTGGCGGGTGTTCGATTGGACAAAGCCGGCCCAATCGATGGCAATGCTTTTCTCGGACCGAGAATCGATTCCGCCAAAGTCGACACGCGAGACACCACGTTTGGCTACGCCGACCGGATGGACGAAAAATACGATCTCGTTCGCTCGATTCGCGTTGGCGACTGGAAACTGATTCGCTCCTTTGAATCGTTTCAACCAGACGCGATGTGGGCCGACTACCGGTACAAAATGCTGGCATACCAACAATGGCGAGATCGGTATCACACTGGCAAACTCAACAACGTCCAAAGTCAGTTCTTCAAACCGCGTCCACCCGAGTTGCTGTTCAACTTGGCGGACGATCCGCATGAAGTGAACAACTTGGCGAGTGATCCTGCCCACGGCGATCGACTGACTGAATTGCGTGCGAAGTTGAACGCGCAGCTGAAGCAAACCAATGACCTTGGCTTTTTGACCGAAGCCGGCATGCTAAAAGTCATTGACGCCCCGGTCGAAAATGGCAAGCGTCTGTCGAACGAGATCGCAAACTACATCGACACCGCCAACATCGCGGTCATGCCATGGGATCAAGCCAACAAGGCTCTGCTGTCAGCAATCAACAGCGGAGACAAGCTGGAGCGATACTGGGCCTTGGTCGCGGCGAGTTCCATCGCGGCATGGAATCGATCGGCCAATCACGACATGGCAGCGGACGAAACGTTCATCAAATTGCTGCATCGCCGAACGCTTGATACAGAGCCACTGGTTGCGGCGCGAGCCGCTCAACTCGCCGCGATCCTGCAAGTTGCAGATCCTCGCCCGACTTTTCAAAGAACATTGGAACTCAGTCAGTCACCGACAGAAGCCTTGCAGATTTTCAACATGGTGCGGCACGTCAATGCGTTGGCGGGCAACCCGTACCCGATGAACTCCAAATTGTTTCGACTGCCCTTCAATCCGGATCCGAAAGGTTTGATCCAACAACACCTTGATCACCTAGATCGACCGTGAGCTCGCGACCGCGTCGTTGACCACCTCACCACGACGCAATTCACTCCTCTTCGCGAGCGAATTCCGCCACCTTCGGATATCCGGAGGTGATCGTTGAAAACGCGGCGTCAAATCCTCAAAATCGCCCAGCAATCCTTCGGGACACGCAACACGAAATCATCGAAGTCGTGTAACAATCTTGATTGATAAACACGTCGCTCACGCGGCTGTTGTAAATTGCGTGCTGGCTCGCCATCTGGCGACCGCGCATGCCTTGCCATCATCCCACCTCCTGTCTTGTGAATCCCCAACCGATGACAGTACTTCGCCATCTCTTCGCCTCCGCGGCGCTGGTGTTTGTTTTCTCTCCCGCAATCGTCCAGGCCCAACCGCCCGCGTTGGAACTTCGACCAGGCGACCACGTTTGTCTGATCGGCAACGCGCTCGGCGAACGGATGCAACATGAGAATCAGTTTGAAACGCTCTTGCATGCCGTGCGACCTGATTTGGATCTGACGGTTCGCAACCTGTGCGCACCCGGTGACGAGCCCAAAATCCGATTGCGAAGCTTGGACTTTGGATCGCCCGACGAACACCTCACGCACAGCGGCGCGGACGTTGTGCTCATGTTCTTCGGCTACAACGAATCGTTTCGACTCGGCGAAGGATTGGATCACAAAAAGGTCCTTCGGGACTTCACCAACGAACTGGATGAGCTGATCTCGCACACTCAGTCGCAGGTCTACAACGGAGAGAGCAACCCGCGCATCGCGCTGATCTCACCCATTGCCTTTGAGCAAACCCGGGATCCCAACTTGCCGCCGGCGGACTCTCGTAATCAAGCATTAAGCAAGATCGCTCGCGCGATGAATGCGGTGGCAAAAAAACGCGGCGTTGCCTTCGTCGACTTGTTCACTCGAACCCAACAAGCATTTGACCTTAGCCCATTTCAATACACGCTTGACGGAGGTCACCTCAACTCAAGCGGCTACGGTCTGTTGGCACCGATACTAGTTGGTGGCTTACTCGGGGATTTTGAGAGACCGAACGAAGTCAACCCAGACTTGCTGGCCGCTGTCGCGGACAAGAACTTTCATTGGTTCAATCGCTACCGCGCGGTCAACGGTTATTCGATCTATGGCAAACGAGGCAGCGCGGGCAGCGACGGAACCTACAACAACCGTTCGGTCATGAACCGCGAACTCGAGATTCTCGATCAAATGACCGCCAACCGAGACGCTCGAGTGTGGGCGATCGCCGGTGGCGAGAACATCAGCGAACCGATCGATGATTCCAACACGCTGCCGTTCATCATCCCCAAAACCAACGTGGGTGGTCCAGATGATCCGAACGCGAAACGCGGGAAGCTTGGATCGTTGGAATACCTGACGACCGACGAACAACTCAAAACGTTCACGTTGCTGGATGGCTACGAGATTCAACTGGTCGCTTCCGAGCAACAGTTCCCAGAACTTGCCAACCCGGTCGCACTGGATTTTGATTCCAAAGGCCGACTGTGGGTCTCGACCATGCCGAGCTACCCGCACTGGCAACCGAAGTCGCCGATGGACGACAAACTGTTGATCCTGGAAGACACCGATGGTGACGGCGACGCGGACGAGTGCAAAACGTTCGCCGGCGGATTACACCAACCGACCGGTTTCGAAATCGGACGTGGTGGCGTCTTCGTTGGCGGGCAACACGACATTTTGTTTTTAGAAGACACTGATGGCGACGATGTCGCGGACAAGCGAACTCGGGCAATCGTTGGCTTTGACACCGCCGATTCGCACCACGGCCTGGCCGCGTTTGACTTTGGTCCCGGCGGGCATCTCTATGCCCAAGAAGGGACGTTCAAGTTCACGCAAATTGAAAGTCCCTACGGACTGACACGAAACTTGGAGGGTGGTGTTTTTCGTTACGATCCTCGCACGAAGAAATTCGGCGTTCACGTGAACTTCGCGTTCGCAAACCCTTGGGGTTTCGGATTCAACGAATGGGGACAAGACTTCATCGGTGACGCTTCGCCTGGCAAAAGTTACTGGGCAACCGGGATCAGCACACGACTGGACTACCCGATCAAGCACCCGGGTGGTTCCCAACATCGCCGCGTTGCCGGAGAGCAAGGATACGACGATGGATTGGTCGACTACCAAACGTTCTACCCAAAACGAATTCGCCCGCTGGCTGGGTGTCGCTTCCTGAGCAGCGAGCACTTCCCCGATGACGTTCAAGGCGACTTCCTAGTGACGAACGTGATCGGTGACCGTGCCGTGCTTCGACACGAAGTCGTGGAAAAGGACTCTGGCTACGAAGGCACTGAGGAACCGATGTTGGTCGGTGGTGGCGATGGAAACTTCCGTCCCGTCGACATCGAGATCGCTCCTGATGGATCGCTCTACATCATCGATTGGCACAACGCCTTGATCGGTCACCTGCAACACAACTTGCGTGATCCAAGCCGCGACCATAGCCACGGCCGCATCTGGCGTTTGACTCACAAAGAACGTCCGCTGGTGAAGCTCCCTGTGATCGCGGAGACCAGCACGCCTGACCTGATCGATCAATTGTGCTCGGATGTTGGTCGCAAGAACCAACGACACGCTTACCGTGTCCGTCGAGAACTGCATGTTCGACCAACTGACGATGTTCTATGGAGCGCACAAGCCAAATTGCAACGACTTAGAGAAAGCAAGGGCGACGATCATGATTTGCTGGAACTGCTTTGGCTTCATCAAGCCCACAACATGGTCCATGAAGAACTCCTGACGGAATTACTCGCTAGCGACGATCATCGAGCCCGCAGTGCCGCCACCCGCGTGCTGTCCTATTGGGCCGGAATTGAAGACACGACTCAGCGTTACGAAGAACTTGTGACCGATGAACATCCGCGAGTTCGCATGGAAGCTCTGCGTGGCATTTCGCACGCGTTCGGCGAACCCTGGGCGTTGGACGATCAAGATCGTTTGATCCGAGCGGCATTGCGTGTCAAAGAGATGCCGATGGATCACTATCTCGACTACGCTCTCGAAGAAACGATGCAGCGTTTCGAACAGGTCATCGCCAGTCGTGCTCCGTATCTGCCAGAGGATAAGAACGCGAAAAGTCAGACAGCCCACGCTCACGCCGGGCACATTCAACCTCAGGTCGGATATGCGGTTGACCAAGTCCACCTGTTGACCGATCCCGGTGCGACGTTCGACGGCCACGGCAGCAAGATTGCTCCGTACAACGCCGCGTTGCCGGTCTTCTTTGACCTTTCACCAGAGATCGTTTCGTATCAGATCGAACGACTTTCGACGCCAGCGTTGTTGGCTGTCCCGCGAGATTCCAAAGATCCAAAATACGAACCGCTGCATGCCGCGATTTTGGCTCGAGGCGAAGTTGGCGACCAAGACCGACGTGCCGCACTGGACGCCTTGGTGGCCCTGCAAGACTCCGACCCAGGCGATGTCTTGCTCGGCGTCATCGAGAACTTGGACTGGAAAGACAAGTCCAAAAGAGACGTCACCCTGCGAGCCGCTCGCGGGTTGTCGAACATGTTATTGAAGCTTCCCGCTGGCAACTTGGAATCGTTGCAGAACCGATTCATCGCAGCCGCTCGAAGAGGCGATGCTGCCATCGCTCCGATTGCGTTGGCTGGATTGATTGTTGCCGGTGATGACGTCGCATCGTTCGAATTGGCAAAGCGATCCGATGCGGCGCAGGTCAATTGGTTGACTGGCGTCGCGATGCTTCCCGATCGACTGGATCGTGAATCGCAACGTGAACGAGTGGTCGATCTGATGTCCAACAGCGACAAAAAAGAAGTTGTTGCCGCCGCCATTCGAACGCTGGCAGTTGTCCCGGGAGACTGGAACGACACGTTTGAACGAGTCGGCAACCTGGCCTGCGAAGGTTTTCGCGAAGACGGAATTGCCACGCTGCTCGCGATCCCGAAGAAAGCCTACCAGCCTGAAACGTCGCTGAAGTTGGCTCGCTATCTTGTCAACTTTGCCGAGCGAACCAAGGCGAGAAACCGCACCAGCGACTCGTTCATCGACGCGATGCAAGTCGCCGACCGAGCCATCGCCAAATTGCCGACCAAGACCGCCAAACAATTTCGCGATCGTCTGCGTGAGATCACGGTGCGTTTGGTCCGTATCAAAACGGTCGATGAAGAGATGCGTTACGACTTGCCCTATTTCGCTGTCGAAGCGGGACGCCCCGTGCAAGTTGTCTTGGAAAACCACGACGGCATGCCGCACAACTTGGTCATCACCGTCCCTGGTGAACTGAAAAAGGTGGCCGAACTTGGTTTGCAAGCCGGACCTCGCGGTGGATTCCAGGGCAAGCAATACGTCCCTGACTCCGAACTGGTGCTACACAGCACTGACCTGGTTGCCTCCAACGAAAAGGAAGCGTTGACGTTCACGGCTCCCACCGATCCCGGTGAGTATCCCTACGTTTGCACGTTCCCTCAACACTGGTACCGGATGTACGGTGTGATGGTCGTCGTCGAAGACCTCGACGCCTACAACGCCGATCCATTCGAGCCCGCTGATCCGATCGGAAACAATCGTTCGTTTGTGCAAGCCTGGACAATCGACGATTTCGCCGGCGACAAGCTGACTGAGGGTTTGCGTGGTCGAACCGCGGAAATCGGGCAAAAGATCTTCGAACAGGCCACCTGTGCGAGCTGCCACCAGGTCGCCGGCAAAGGCGGGCAAATCGGTCCGGCACTCGACGAAGTCGTCAGCAAATGGAAAGGCGATTCGCGTGAGGTGTTGAAGGAGATCCTGCATCCGTCTGACCGCATCGACGACAAGTACGCAATGCACTTGGTTCTGACCGCCGACGGGCAAACGTTCTCGGGTTTGTTGGTCGAAGAAACCGACGACGTCGTGAAGTTGCTGGCCAATGCGGAGGCAAAGGAGCCCACCGTGATTGAGCAGGATGAGATTGAGCAGATGGTCAAGACATCGACTTCGATGATGCCCAAGGCTTTGCTCGATCAGTACACGGAGGACGAGGTCTTCGAGCTGCTGAACTACATCCTCAGCAATCAAAAGTAAAACGCGTTCGCGTAGCGTCCGAATTCCGGCGAATCCGGCCACGCGAAATCGTGCCACAACCATCGTAGGCCAGGTTGTACCTGGCGACCGAACCGATGCTTCGAAAGAAGCGAGGCGTCCACCAACCAACCCCCTTTCACGAGCGTCATTGGCCCCGGCGTTTCACCGATCGCCATGTGAAACATGGCCTACGTGAGCACGTCCGAATTCCGGCGAATTCGGCCACGCGAATTCATACCACAACCATCGTAGGCCAGGTTGTACCTGGCGACCGAGCCGATGCTTCCAAAGAAGCGAGGCGTCCACCAACCAACGCTCTTTCGCGAGCGTCGGTTTTCACGGCATTTCACCCAACGCCATGTGGGACATGGCCTACATGAGCACGTCCGAATTCTGGCGAATCCGGTTTCGCGAATTCGTGCCACAACCACCGTAGGCCAGGTTGTACCTGGCGACCGAACCGATGCTTCGGAAGAAGCGAGGCGTGACAACCAACCAACGCTCTTTCTCGAGCGTCATTGGCCACGGCATGTCACCCATCGCCATGTGGGACATGGCCTACGAGGGTTCGATATTGGCTGCGCGACCTTTAGCGGGATCGGCGGGTTGGTTGGCGTTGTCTTGCGACGCTGCGTGAATTCGCGAGCGGTGCTGGTTCGCCGTAAACCCGTTGATGGAACAATGCCAGCGATCGCAACGCGTGCCCCTTGGGCCCGATCGACCAATCGTTGTTGCGTCCCTTCAACATCGCGTTCAGCAAGAACGTGACGGATCGCAACACTTCGGGCTCCAACAACTCCTCGTCCGGCAAATGCGTGAGCAAGAACTCGACCATGTGCCCGGTCGTTTGCACCTTGCGATCCAAGTCACCGTTGTCCTGGCGTGACTCAAACCAATCCGTGCTCATCGAACCGTCACGGTTCTGCAAACGCAGGGTGTAATCGACGAAGTCATCGAGGAACTGCTCCGCGCGAGCCCACTGCCCATCGATCGGTTGGCCTTCCAAACGCCGCTTCCGCAACGCGTGAGCAAACCCCATCAAGCGGTGCGTTCCGCCACAAGCCGAACCGACCACGGGTTGATCCAGTTCCGCAGCGATCAAACGGGAGAAATCCCAACGCTCGCCATCGGCACCGACCCAAGTCGTTTCCGTGTCCAAGTAGTGCGACAACCCGATCAGGCTGAACGTGAGTTCTTCGCCTTCCTTGCACTTGGACGCTTCGACTTTGACCAGATCCGCCACGCTGAACTTTTCACCATCCACGTACAACGGATAGTCGCTTGGCACGCCAGCCATCGCGAGAACGGCCAACCACTGGGCTTGGTGCCCTTGCAGCCCAACGCCCTCGCGAGCCTTGATCTTTCCGCCTTCGACTTCCATCAATCGCTGACCGCGACAAACGTTGTTGCCAGCCATCCAAGCGATCGTGCTATAGTCGCGACCGCGAGCGATCAAACGAGTGTCGGGGCCGAACACCATCACGGCATGCATCATGCCCCAATTGCTGCGTCCGTCAGCCTTCTCACGTTGATTATAGTAATGCTGCAGACACTGAACGATCGGTTTCTGCATCCGCATCACACCGGTGCTCAAGTTCGGTGCAGCACCTTTGCCACTGTGAGTTTTCGCTCGACCGGTCGCATCAAGTTGAGCCAAACGCAAACGTCGTTGCTCCGCTGAATCGTCCTTTTCAGCGAGAGCGTCTGATTCGGCGGCTTTGGATTCGGCATCGTACAGATCTTCCAAATCAGCTTCGTCCAGATCGTTTCCGCGAATGTCTCGCAAGCTAACCGATCCGGCGGGTGCATCCTCGAGCGGCATCAGTCGATCACGTTCGACCGGTTGCAGCGGCACACGCGACAGCTTGTCGGACTCTTCCTGATCAAAGATCCCTTGATCACGTTTCGCCGAATTCAACCGTGATGACTCGTTGGTCGAGCGTCGTGGCGAAGCAGGTTGCAGGGAGACGTCTTCGTCACGGTTTTGAATTTGCATCCGATCGCGAGCCTCCTCGCGACGAAGCTGTTCCGCGATGCTCTCGTTCAATTTGCGAGCTGCATCGACTTCGCTGCTGTCCGCCGAATCGAGTTCGACCTCCAACGATTTTGGCTTCATCGCCGACTTCGGTTCCGTCAGCGACTTCGGTGCCTCCAGCGACAACTGACCGCCTTGCAATCCACTTCCGACGGTTTCTTGAGAGACCGACGAACGAGCATCCTTCAAAGACGGCAATTCCTCCAAGACATCAGTCGGCTTCATTTCCGGCAACGTTTCGATTGCCGATCGCTTCTGCGGGATGCTCGGCGGGATGACGTTGGCCGGAGCCTGGATCTTCGGAGCGGCCGGTGTTGCTTTGACCTTTTCGGGTGCAGCTTTTTCGATTGGCTGCGGTTTGCTGGACTTCAGAGCGTTCAGTTGTTCAGTCAGCTCTTCGATCTTGCTGGTCAGCTCGTCAACCTTTTGCGGCAGATCGTCAATCGGTTCGTTCACCTGCGGTGCTTGGAACGACGGCGCGTTCAAAGCCGGCAGACTCGGCAACGATTCCGCTTGAACCGGCGACCGGGTTGGCGACTGCAGTGCGGATGATTGCAAAGACGGGGACGTGCGAGCGGGCAGGGCACCACTGCCAATCGGCGCCATGGTGGTCGATGGCACTGGATCGCGAAGCGGTGTGACCCGGTCGACATTCCGCCGAGCATTCCACTGGGTCGTGTTTGGTTTGTCTTCACCATTCCATCCCGATGCGTTCTGTCGATCGGAAACCGATTTGGTCGGACGCGAATCAAACTCCGCGGGCATCTTGGTTGGATCGAACAAATCCGGCGGCGTGTCCGCCACTTGTCCCTTCGTCGGTGCTTCCAACTCAGCTTCGGCCGACTCAGGACCACGCAGAACCATAGATGGCTCGGTCTGTGTGAACAGAGGTCCGTCAGCTTCCCAAGTCTTGCGGACGCCGTTGAGGCGTGCATCTTGGCGAGTCACCATGCGTGGCGTTTGCACCGTTTCGTTGGTGCTGATGACATCCGCGTTGCCCAAGAACACCGGCTCATCCATCTTGGAAGGCTCAGCGATCTGAGGTGGCAACAATTGGATGGCCGATCCGATCGGCCCGCCTTGCGTGTTCCACTTGCCGTTCTGCTCACGGAACTGCAAATGCGATCGAGTTGGATCGTTGTTTTCGCGAACCACAACGGCGGGA
>NZ_DDGH01000094.1:169378-200371 GCF_002337565.1 Rhodopirellula sp. UBA1907
TGAACCACAACGGCGGGCCCGGCCACTCGCGGTTCAATCGCATTGGAAGGTCCGGGTCCGTCGATTCCATCGAACGACTTCGATGGCACCATGCCGACTGATCCCTTCGCGGGTTGAGCCTTGGCGGCTGCTGAATCGCCGCTCGATGCCGGGAAACTCAATTGTTTCGGCGACTGCATCGTCTCAGGCAGACTCATCGCTGGTGCGGCCAACGTCGGCGCAGCCATCTTGGGTTCGTCCGCTTGAACGGCCACGGTGGCGAGACAAGAAGACGTCGACAAGCTTGTTGCAATCAACAAAGCGGCCAAACGTTGGCGTTTTTCTGACACAGTCAATTTTCTTCCGCGGTCGGTGACATCACGTTGGGTTCTTCCCGAGGTGCAGTCGCAGCAATCAAGCATTCTGCAACGGCACGACGGGTCTTAACGTGTGTATCGGTTATTCCGAACGAAAGGTTGACTGGAATGTGGTCGATGGATCCGGAGCCGGCCTCCGCCGGGTGGCAAGGATCGTCAGTCCGGCCAGGGTCAACGAGATGCCGAGCACCAACAGCTTGGTCACGGGTTCGTCAAAGACGAGCACACCGGCAACGCTCGCCATCGCGACTTGAGACGCATTGATCAGGTGCACGGCCACGACCGGAAGAACTTTCAATGCCGTCGAAATCGCGACGAATGCGGTGAAATTGAAGATCCCGGCCAGAATCATAGACTGCCACATCGCCGGTGGGATATCCGCGATCGGCGACCATCCCGTTCTCACGGCGACGATACCGGCTAGCGCCAACGTGCCTGAAACACCGCTGATCCACATCGCCATCGACGCCAACATCCCGCGTTTCATCGTGAAACGCATCGTCGTGCTGAAAACGGCGTAGGCCAATCCGGACGACACCGCGCACAAAGCGCCAACGATCGGCGAGTGCAGCCAGTCCACCGGTTCCTCCGAGACTTCCGCCGACGATGAACTCCACTCGACTGGTTCGACTCCGCGAGACTGAGACAACACGATCACGGCGATGATCAGCGTGGCAATCGAAACAAGCGTCCGAGCACGAACCGGTTCCCTCAGCAGAATCCGGCCCAAAATCGCACTGCCGATCAACAACGATCCCAGCGTGATCGGCACCGACGCAGCCAAACCGATGCTGCCAAGAGCCACCTGGAAAGCGCCGTTGCCAATGACTTGCCCGATCAGGCAAATTGGAATGAAGATCGGAATCCATTGGCGACTGGTCGCAATCGGTCGTCCGCTGGCTTTGACCGCCGCCAAATAGGGCGTCAGAACCAACACGGTCGGAGCCGCTTTGAAGGTCGAAACAATGAACGGGTCCACCGAGATCGCATTGCGGAGCGAGATGTTCGCCAGCGTGTACAACACCGCCGAGGCAATTCCCGCCACGATGCCAAAGCCAATTCCGGGCGAAATCATTCCGCTGCCGAGTCGTTCCCACCACACAACCGCCGCCGTGTCCACATCCTCGACGGCAAAGTCGTTCTGATCGATCGAAGAATCAGAACTCATGGGGCATCCGAACGAAGAAGATAGAAAGAGACAGTTAGCGACAGTTCAATTCACGTATTCAGTCCAACAAACAACCCGAAGACGATGGCACGCGAAACGCACGACCGCGAAGACTTACTGTTGGAGGGCGTCAATTTGCCCGAGCGAGCTCGGCTGCTGCACCGGGCGAGCGGCCGAGAATGGGTGGTCGGCTGGCGAACCGGCGGTGGACCGGCTTTCTACGATGGCCCCGACCGGGTCTACCAATTCAACGCAGACAATCAACTGCGACGAGTCTACCTGGATGGCTCAAAATTGGCAGCGGAGGGTGGAAGGCTGTGCGAGCTCCGGCGTCCAGAGCCGACCAATCCCGATGGATCCGCCGGTGATCGAACGCAGAAAGTCAAACTGGTGTGGCAGCCGATTGACTCAGCGATCCAGCGAAACGTTTTGGAGCAATGGGCTGAAACGCGGCAACAATTGCTCACCGCCTTGAAGCTGTTTCGTGAAAGAGATCTTCCAAACGTCACGATCGCGGCGACAGCTCCAGACGGCTCAAACTCTACCCTATCCACCCAGACTTCCATCTATATCTGGGAATCAGTGGGGATCGACGCGCTCGAGATGCTCGATCGGACCAGTGGGTGGTTGGTATCTATCACTGACAATCCCGAAATCGCCGCCCAGCCCAACGCGTAGCGACATTCATTCCTCCCATCTTTTCCAAATCCACACAATTGGACGCTTGCAATGGTGTAGGCTTGAAAGAATAATACCAGCCGATGGCAGAAACCTTTCGCCTTGCAAGAAATCTTGCAAATGAGCAACGGACCTGCCGGGTAGATTCTTCGCTACAGCGCCCCAATCCCCACAGCGCCCCACTCAGTGACCACCGACGAACGTCGAGATCGATTGCGTGATTTGGTCAAAGACCGCGGATTCGCGGCTTTGGGCGAACTGGCGTCGCAATTGTCGGTCAGCGAATCGACGATCCGTCGCGATTTGGAAATGCTGGAAGAAGCCGGTTTGGCGCGTCGCACCCACGGCGGCGTCTACTGGACGGGCGATTCCGACACGATCAGCGTATTCGAATCCCGAAACGACGATTTCTGGGCCGCGAAACAATCGATCGGCCGAGCCGCGTCGGAATTGATCGCCGACCACGACACCATTTTGCTGGATGGCGGCAGCACGGTTTACGAATTGGCTCGCCTGATCATCCATCGGCCGCTGCAAGTCGTGACGAATTCGCTGCCGGTCGCGCATTTGCTTTCCACCAGCGATTCAATCGACTTGGTCATGATCGGAGGCTGCGTTCGCGGTCGCACCTCGGTCACGATCGGTCCTCTGGCCGATTCGCAATTGGCAAACATCCACGTCACCACCGCGTTCTTGTCGGTCGCCGGCGTCTCGCCTCGCGGATTTTTCAACAGCGACATGATGCTGGTGGAAAGCGAAAAGGCGATGCTCGCTTCGGCCGAACGAGGCATCGTGTTGGCCGACCACAGCAAGTTCGGAAAAACCAGTTTGAGCCGAATTTGCGAATTGCAACAGATTGACACGGTTGTCACGGACGACGGGCTGGATTCTGACGCGAAAGCGTGGCTGGAATCCGCCGGTGTCCAACTACGCTTGGCCCAGTCCCCGTTGACTCAGTCATCGCAGGCCCAGTCGCCGCACAAATCATCGACGCCGGCTCCGGCCGCGTCCCCATCGAACTCCTCCCCCACCCATTCCTTGAACAACGCGAATCTCTCATGAGCTTGGCTGTCGATCGTTCACGCATTGAATCCCTCGTTCGCAACGCGATCCGTCAATCGGGCATGGCACCGCCAGCCCCGTCGGTCGCTTCCGCCGGACAACAACCTCTGGGTTGGGTCGATGGCAAACCGAACTTGCGTGTCAGCATTTCCGCTCGCCACTGCCACCTGACTGACGAGCATGTTGAAATCTTGTTCGGTCGCGGCAGCGTTTTGGAACCTGACAAAGACCTCTACCAAGATGGCTTCTACGCAGCCAAGCAAACCGTGATGGTCGTCGGACCTCGCAAACGAATGCTCCCCAGCGTTCGCGTGCTCGGACCAACCCGTGGAGCCAGCCAAGTCGAACTGGCACTGACCGATTCGATCTCACTGGGCATCAACGCACCGGTTCGCCACAGCGGCAAAATCGACGGCACGCCCGGGTGCGTGTTGGTCGGCCCCGCCGGCAGCGTTCAACTCGAACAAGGCGTCATCCGCGCCGCTCGCCACGTGCACATGAACTTCGCCGACGCGGAGTACTACGGTGTTTCCAATGGCGACATGATGCAACTTTCCGTTCGCAGCCCCGACTGCAGCGTTTCGTTCGAAGACGTTTTGGTTCGTGCCGACAAAGCCGCCAAGTTGGAAGTTCACATCGACACGGACGAAGGCAACGCTTGCAACCTGGATGCAGCCACCAGCGTTGAACTGAAAAAGTCCGGCTGTGCTTGCCAGCACTGATCGACTCACTCAAACCGTTCGCCGGTGCCAGTTCGGTCCGGTGATTGAAACTGTTGGCAAATCGCCAACTCTCACTCTCTCACGTTTTCCCCTTTCCTTTTTAGGTATCTCAAAAGATGGCCAAAATCAGTGAAGCCCTCGGCATGATCGAAACCAAAGGTTTCGTTTCAGCAGTGGAGGCAACCGACGCAATGATGAAAGCCGCCAACGTTCAGTTCCTTGGTTGGGACAAGATTGGTGCTGGCTTGGCAACCGTGTTCGTCACCGGCGATGTCGCCGCTGTCAAAGCAGCCACCGATGCGGGTGCCGCAGCCGCTGGTCGCGTCGGCGAAGTCGTCAGCGTTCAAGTGATCCCACGCCCACACGGCGACTTGGAAAAGATCCTGAAGCTGCCTTCATCCAGCAAAAAGTGATCGAGCGACAGCAGCGTCTGTCACCCCGATTGTCTCCCACCTCACCAAAACAACTTTTAGAGAATCTCAAATGAACGATGCCATTGGTTTGATTGAAACGAAGGGCCTCTTGCCGTTGGTCGAAGCCACCGACGCCATGGCCAAAGCCGCCAACGTCGCTGTTGTCAAACGCGTCGACCTCGGTGGTGGCATGGTCACGACCGTCGTCAGCGGTGACGTCGGAAGCGTCCGCGCAGCCGTCGAAGCCGGTGCCGCCGCAGCCGCTCAAGTCGGCGAATTGGTCAGCAGCCACGTGATCGCTCGTCCAGCCGAAGGCTTGATGAACGCTTACTTCAATTAATCGCCGCCGTGTGATCCGGTTGCGACGTTCACAACCTGTTCACACACGCTGCGTGAAACCTCTTTCACAAGGACCGTGATTCGATGTTGATCCTCGTTGCCAATCTGGGCTCGACCAGTTTCAAGTACAAGCTGCTGGACATGTCCGGTGACTATGAATCTGCGAATGCCTCCCCCGACTCTCGCGTGCTCGCTCGTGGGGCCGTCGATCGCATTGGCGAACCCGTCAGTCAATGCGAAGTGATTGTGACGCGATCGCATCAAGGCGAAACGTTTCGCGAAGAAACGCAGATGCCCGTGCCGGATCATGGCGTTGCTGTTCAAGCCTGCTTGGACCAACTGACCCATCCTGAGAATGGATGTTTGAAAGAGGCCAATGAAGTTGCCGCGATCGGTTTCAAAGCCGTTCACGGTGGACGCAAAAGTGGCACCTTCGTCGTCGATGACGAAGTGCTTGAAGCGATGGACGAAATGAGTGCCGCCGCCCCGGCGCACAACCCACCGTACATCGCTGCGATGAAACTGTTACGTCAACGTTTTCCGGAGCTACCGTTGGTCGCCGCGTTTGAAACCGAATTTCACGACACGATTTCGCCGGAGCGTCGCACCTACGCGATCCCTGCGGAATGGACGCGTGAGATGCAAATTCAAAAGTGGGGATTCCACGGTTCCAGCCACCGCTTCATTGCCGAACGTGCCGCAGAAGTATTGGGTCGCGACGATGCCAAGATCATCTCGTGTCACTTGGGCGGAAGCAGTTCGCTAACCGCGATCGATTCTGGCAAGAGCATCATGACCACGATGGGCATGACACCTCAAACCGGCGTCCCGCAAAACAACCGCGTGGGCGATTTCGACGCTTTCGCGATCCCGTTGATCATGCAACGAACCAGCCAATCGCTGGAAGAAGTCCTGCAAACACTGGCCAGCCAAGGTGGACTGAAAGGTCTCTCCGGCGGCATGGCTGATTTGCGAGACATCGAGTCGGCCGCCTCCGATGGCAACGCCGACGCGAAATTAGCGCTCGGTGTTTACACCGAAGAGATTCGCCGACACCTCGGCGGAATGATGGTCGCTCTGGGTCGCTTGGATGCGATCGTGTTCACCGGAGGAATTGGTGAAAACAGCGACGTGGTCCGGGCCGCCGTTTGTTCAGGCCTGGAAGGTTTTGGCATCGAACTGGATGCCTCCAAGAATGACGGCATGCGTGGTGAAGGAAGCCTGCACACCGAGTCCAGCAGAACTCAGATTCTGGTTTTGCCCACCAACGAAGAATGGATCGTGGCCAAGCGAAGCCTTCGTGCTCTCGCCGCCCAGTAGCACTGTAGGCCAGGTTCCACCTGGCAAATGAATTCCAAGGCAGGTTCCACCTGGCGTCGATCTCCCCAAACACATCACCTCAACCCACCACTCCCATGTTTCTAGCCCGCGTCACCGGATCGGTCGTTTGCACCCAAAAGGTTGCATCCATGACCGGTCACAAGCTGTTGATTGTCGAGCCTTACCGGCTCGATGAGAAAACGCGTGCAAAGCTTTCTTCAACGGGACGCACTTTCATCGCGGTCGACACGTTGGGCGCTGGTGAAGGTGAGTTGGTGCTGGTGTGCCAAGGCAGCAGCGCTCGACTGACCCCCGAAACCAAAACACTTCCCATCGACGCGGTCGTCATCGGCTTGGTCGATTCCGTTCACGTGGATGCCAAAGAGGTGAAAGTCGGCACCTGACACGTGCCATCGCTTTCCTGCTCCACTCCATCACCCCTCATTCATCTCTCATCATGCAACTCGACGAAAACACCATTCGCAGCGTGGTCGCACAAGTGCTCGCGGAAGTCGGCCCGATGCCCAGTTTGTCGGACTCGGCGAACGCCTTCGAAGGCAGCCACGGCATCTTCGGCAACGCTTCCGATGCGGTCACCGCGGCTCGTCGTGCGTTCGAACAACTTCGCGAACGTCCGATGGAAGATCGCAAACGCGTGATCGATATCATTCGCAAGATCAGCATTGAGAACTGCGAAGAACTCGGCCTGATGGAAATGCGGGAAACCGGCATCGGTCGGCCCGAACACAAAATCGAAAAACTGCGAGCCCTCGGCGAACTGTCGCCTGGCACCGAGTTCCTGCAAACCAAAGCCTTCTCCGGCGACCACGGTCTCGCGATCATCGAACGAGCCCCGTTTGGCGTCATCGCGGCGATCACGCCTGTCACGCACAGCTTGCCAACCATCACCGGGAACGCCGTCAGCATGATCGCCGGTGGAAACGCCGTCGTCGTCAACCCTCACCCATCCGGTCGTTTAGTTGCCGTCGAAGGTGTCCGTCGCTTCAACGAAGAAATCGCTCGCGAAGTCGGCATCGACAACTTGATCTGCGTGATCGCTGAACCAACGCTCGAAAGTGCTGCGGAACTGTTCGGTCACCGCGACGTCGCATTGATCTGTGTCACCGGCGGTCCCGCCGTGGGACGTGCAGCACTGAACAGTGGCAAACGAGCCATTGTGGCTGGCCCAGGCAACCCGCCCGTCGTCGTCGACGAAACCGCCGACCTCGACAACGCGGCTCGCTGCATCATCCAAGGCGGTGCGTACGACAACAACTTGTTGTGCATCGCTGAAAAAGAAGTCTTCGTCGTTGATTCAGTCTTCGATGACATGATGGCCGCCATGCGACGTGCGGGAGCCGTTCAGCTTGACCAATCCCAAATCGCAAAGCTGACTTCCGTCGCGATCACTCAAGTCGGTGACGACAACCACGACGCCGCAGCAAAAGACTACATCGGCAAAGACGCCGCGGTGCTGGCCGCCGCCGCTGGTGTGAAGGTTCCCGAATCGTGCGAGTTGGTCTTTGGCGAAACCGACGAACATCACCCGTTCGTCAGCGTTGAACAAATGATGCCGTTCATCCCGTTCGTCCGAGCGCGTGACGTGGACCACGCGATCGCGATGGCCAAGCACTACGAACACGGCTTCCGTCACACCGCGATCATTCACTCCCGCAACGTTCACAACATGACCAAGATGGGCAAGGAGTTGGACACAACCCTGTACGTCAAAAACGGTCCTTGCATGGCATCGTTGGGACTGGGCGGCGAAGGCTACCTGTCGTTCTCCATCGCAGGCCCAACCGGCGAAGGCGTCACGACACCTGACACGTTCACCCGCGAACGACGCTGCAGCATGATCGACGAATTGCGAGTGGTCTGAGCATGCAACCCGCACGCGTCATCGGTCACACCCGCGCGACCGTCAAACACGAATCATTGCAAGGCCAACGTCTCGTTCTCGTTCAACCCACCGGCGTGAACGAGAAACCGGACGGAGCCCCCTTGCTCGTGTTGGATGAACTCGGGTGCCGAGTCGGTGACCGCGTGATGCTAACCAGCGAAACCGGCCCCATCCGCGAGATGACCGGTTTCGAAACCTGCCCCGCTCGCTGGAGCGTCCAAGGACTGATCGACGAACCGACAAAGATGAAGAAATCCAAGAAGAAGTGAAGTGGCATAGGCTTCCAGCCTGTGAGTCAAACACCAACCCAACAACCGAATCCCAGCGAATCCGGCTACCAATCCAAACCAATGACCTCTCCCGCAACCCAATCCGCAACGCCCAACAGCGTCGACGTCGCGTCGATCGTTGAGCAGGTGTTGTGCCGGTTGCGAGACCAAACCGACACCAGCGTTTCGCCGTCCAAACCAACGCCGAACGATGAAACCGTTCACGTCCTGAACGACAAAGTCATCAGCGTCGACGTCATTCAGGGCATCCCCGCGGGGATCACCCAGGTTCAGTTGTCCGGAGGCATCGTGACCCCCGCCGCTCGTGACGAAATGCGAGCACGCGGAATCACACTGGCTGGATCGAAGTCCACGCACGCCGCTTCAGCCAAACCGGCGAGCAACTCCGGTAAACGCTTCATCCAACTGCACACCGACATATCCTCCAAATCCATTCGCGACGCGCTGGCTCGTCAGCTTTCGCTTCGCGGCGTTGATCATTGCCCGCGAGCCCACCGCTCCGTGATTGTGACCGACCGTCCTGCCGCGACCTTGTTCGATCGCATTCAATCGGGTTCGCGAGCGGTCTTGATCACTCGGCTCGAAGACATCCCGCGATTCGCATCAGAAATTAACGCCGACACATTTGTGCTCGACATGCAGCGATTCAACCTCGTCGCTCTCGTCAACGCTGCGAACACCATTGCTCAATTGCCGAAGCCGACCGCTTCCACGCCACAGGAGACATCTCGATGAAGATCGCTCGTGTGATAGGAACCGTGACGCTTTCGCGAATGCATCCGTCCATGCAGGGCTACAAACTTCGCTGCGTCGAAGTCGTGGAGTCCGCGGACCAAATCCAGGTCAACCAAGACGACGTGAAACCAATCGGTGGTGACACCATCGTCGCGTGGGATTTGGTTGGCAGTGGACAGGGGGACTGGGTCGCTTTGGCCGAAGGGCCTGAATCCGCTGCTCCCTTTCGCCCCGATGTCAAACCAACCGACGCTTCCATCGTCGCCATCCTGGACCACTGCGAGGTGCAAACCTCGTGATCAACAAAACTCAATTCGGAACGCTCACCCCGTTCCGATTCATCTCCCATCTCTCGACTTCCCTTTCCTGACTTGGACCACTTGTCATGCAAAACATCCATAAGATCAAACAAGACATGTGCGACATCGGTCGCCGCATCTACAACCGTCAATTCGCGGCGGCCAACGACGGCAACATCACCGTCCGCGTCAGCGAAAACGAAGTCCTCTGCACACCGACGATGCACTGCAAAGGCTATTTGACGCCGGACGACATCTCGATGATCGACATGACCGGCAAACAAATCGCCGGCCGCAAGAAACGCAGCAGCGAAGCGTTGTTGCACTTGGAAATCTACAAGCAACGTGCTGACATCAAGTCCGTCGTTCACTGCCACCCACCGCACGCAACCGCGTTTGCGATCGCTCGCGAGCCCATTCCACAGTGCATCTTGCCCGAGGTCGAAGTCTTCCTCGGCGACGTGCCGATCACCAAGTACGAAACACCTGGCGGACAAGCCTTCGCCGACACGATCATTCCCTTCGTTGAAAAAACGAACGTCATGATTTTGGCCAACCACGGCACCGTTTCGTACGGTGAATCGGTGGAACGAGCTTACTGGTGGACCGAGATCCTTGATTCGTACTGCCGCATGTTGTTGCTCGCCAAACAATTGGGCAACGTGTCGTACTTGGACGAAACCAAGTCGCGTGAATTGCTGGAACTGAAGGACAAATGGGGCTTCAAAGACCCACGCAACACTTCCGAGTACGAAGATTGTGATATCTGCGCCAACGACATTTTCCGCGAATCGTGGAAGGACTCGGGCGTCGAGCGTCGTGCCTTCGCACCACCGCCACCGATCAAGACTTCCGGTTCGGCATCGGCTGCACCTGCTGGTGTGGACGAAGAGCAGCTCGTGAAGCTGATCACCAACGAAGTCATGCGTCAGATGAAAGCATCGAGCTAGCTCACGAGGTAGCCGGATTCGCCAGAATTCGGATGTGGCATAGGCTTCTAGCCTGTGGTTGCGCACTCACAGGCTGGAAGCCTATGCCACATTGCCCTGACGTTCCCACACAAACCATCCCCCACATCCAACTCAACTGATCCCATGAAAGTTTCCATCATTGGTGCCGGCGGCCTCGTCGGATCTTGTGCCGCTTACGCGTTGCAGTGCGGCGGCTTGGCTCGCGAAATCGCGTTGCTCGACGTCAACGTTGAAACCGCCGTGGGTCACGCGTTGGATTTGCAACACGGTTCGCCAAGCACCGCGGATCAAACGATTGTGGGTGGTGGCTACGAGCACATTCCTGACAGCGACATCATCTGCATCACCGCGGGTCTGCGTCGCAAACCGGACGAGTCACGTTTGGACTTGATCAACCGCAACACCGACTTGTTCGTCCAAATCCTTCGCGATGTGAAGGCCGCCGGGCCGAAGCAATCTGCGATCGTGCTGGTCGTCAGCAACCCCGTCGACATCCTGACGTACGTCGCCGCAGGCATGCTTGGATTGCCAACCAAGCAAGTCATCGGATTGGGAACGCAGCTCGACACCATCCGATTCTGCTCGTTGATTGCAGAAGAACTCAAGGCACCACCAACGCAAACGAAAGCGTTGATCTTGGGCGAACACGGCGACACGATGGTTCCCATCTGGAGCAGCGCAGCGATCGGCAGCTTGCCACTCGAAAAATTCCCAGGCTGGACCCCAGCTCTCGCGAATCAGTTGTTCACCCGGACTCGTGGCAGTGGTGCAGAAGTCATCAAACGCAAGGGCGGAGCGGGCTTCGCCGTCGGCATTGCCATCCGCGATGTGATCGACGCCGTGATCCTCGACCGCAAGTGCTTGCTGCCCGTCAGCAGCGTGCAATCGGGCTGTTACGGCATCCACGATGTGGCACTCAGCGTCCCCACCGTGGTTGGCCGCACCGGAGTCGTCGACCAACTCGAGATCGACCTCTGGCCCAAGGAAGTCCAAGGCCTCCGAGCCAGCGGCGCCGCCCTCCGCAAAACACTCGACACCGTCCTGCCACGGATCAAGTAGCAAGATTCACCAGAATTCGGAGGTCCACTCGCTCGAGCATCTGAATTCTGGCGAGCCCAGCTACCAAGATGCCGTTGGCTCCAAGAGGCTGGCAGTCGGCCTATCATTCTTTGATTTTGGCCGTTGGCCAAACCGTTCGATGTTGATTCGAGCTCCAGGGGCGATGCCCCTGGCTTCGATGAAACTGGCCGTTGGCCAGTCTTTCATGTCGGCCTGTCATCCTTGGCCAAAGGCCAAACTCAACATAGCCAGCGGGCAACGCCCCTGGTCTTGCCACACGCCAACCGCGCGCTTTGGCCAACGGCCAAATTCATCCTCATCACTCCCAAACATATCGCTCATCAAACGCGATCCCATATCGTTTGAGGAAGTCGCGGTACTCCTCTTGGAACGTTGTTGCTCGGTGATGCGATTGCTGGTTCTCGATGTATTCAACGACGCTCTCACGATGCGTCGGAGAAACGGAGAAGATCCCGTATCCGCGCTGCCAATAAAATTTGTCCAGATTGGGACGTAGCGTCTTCACAAACTTGGACGTCTCACGTTTGACTTTTTCAACGAAATCTTTTGCTGGATGAATCCGGCCCATATCAAATAGAACGTGAACATGATCGTCGACGCCGCCCACGACCACGAACGGCGCCCCCATTTCGCGTAGAACAGATGCCAGGTAGGCGTGAACGCGGTCTCGGATGTCGTCTTTTAAGAACGGGAACCGGTCTTTGGTGCTGAAGATCAAGTGAACATAGAGTTGAGACAATGACTGTGGCATTGGATGTCGTCTCCCCGTTCGGTTGAATTTGGCCGTTGGCCAAACCCTTCGACGTTGGTTCGAGTCCCAGGGGCGATGCCCCTGGCTTCGTTGAAACTGGCCGTTGGCCAGAGTGGCCGACAACCGACATTCAGCTTAGACGATCAAGACGCCGGGGTGTTCCGAGAGGCAATTGTGGCGTCTGACATCGCATGCGAGGCGGCCCGGTTGATCTTGGCCGTTGGCCAAACCGATCGATGTCGGTCCGAGTACCAGGGGCGTTGGCCCTGGCTTCGATGAAACTGGCCGTTGGCCAGTCAACCGCATTGGCCAAAGGCCAAACTCAACATAGCCAGCGGGCAACGCCCCTGGTCTTGCAACGTGCCACCCGCACGTTTTGGCCAACGGCCAAATTCATCCGACTCACTGCCCCAGACGAGCTATTCGTCGAATGCCGAGGGCGGCCCCGTCCGGGGCGGTTGTGCATG
The DNA here is from genome assembly GCF_002337565.1 of Rhodopirellula sp. UBA1907. Lineage (NCBI taxonomy): Bacteria > Pseudomonadati > Planctomycetota > Planctomycetia > Pirellulales > Pirellulaceae > Rhodopirellula > Rhodopirellula sp. UBA1907. The sequence goes on from NZ_DDGH01000094.1 coordinate 181,933, forward strand.
CATGGCTCCGGAGGAGTCCGCGTTCTTAGCTCGGGGTGTCAGCCCCGAGAACCTTTCCCCAAAGAATTTGTCCATCCGCCCCGGACGGGGCCGTCGATTTGGAACACTGGGGCTTGCGGCGTATCGCCCCATTCTCCGACTCCCTCATCGCTCACGGCATCAATCGATGAAACGCCAAACCACTCAGCAACTTGGGGTAGAAGTAGGTGCTTTTGGCGGGCATGCGTTCGTGGTTCAGGCTGATCTGCTCAACATCCGACACCGTGGCGGGCATGACGAGCGCCGCGAAGGTGTATTCGCCGTCACCTTCTGATTCCGCGGGGTCGGTCTCGCCTTTCAAACCGGCCAACACATCGTTCACCTCGTGGACATAGGTTGGCTTGGGATGATTTGTCTCTCCCAAGCAATCTTCCAACACCAACTTGTGCAACAAGCTGACGCCCAGCGATCGCCAGGTCGCACTTTGGTTGCCGGCGAGCTCCGACATGCGAATCAGCGCCGTCTCATTCGCATTGATCATCACCCACGTCTCATCCTCCGCGGCATACAACGCCATCAAACTTTGACGATTCGCCAACTGGATTCGTGTCCAAGCATCAGGTGCCGCAGACATGCCACCGCTGAGCGTTTCGCAATCGAAACGATCGCCAAGTCGTTCGATCAACTCATCTGAGCGCAGCGGACGAATGCCGCGAATCAATCGGTGTGTTGGCAGCACGACCAATCCTGGATCGTTCATGCCCACCAACATCGTCATCACAAAGTTCACCGGATGATCCGGGGCGATACCGCCGGCCTGCTCCGCGACGAAGTCTCGGTAGTCACATGCCGTTTCGTATCGATGGTGTCCGTCGGCAACGTACATCGGTTTGTCCGCCAACAATTGACTGGCCTTCGTGATGGCTTCAGAATCCGTGATCGGCCAAACGGTGTGAACCACGCCTGCATCGTCGGTGGCTTCAATCGGTGTGACATTGGCCCTGGCAGTTTCCAAGCATTCAATGACCGCGTTGTCATTGTCGGGATACAAGCCAAAGATTGGGCTGTTGTTCTGCTCCGTCGCCTTCAGCAGTTTCAGACGATCCACCTTCGCCTTGGGATGCGTTTCCTCGTGCGGATGGATGCTGCCTTTCCCAAAGGGCTCCAAGCGAACTCGCCCCATGAACCCGCGCCGGGTCACCGTCTCGGGTTTGCCACCGTCACCCGAAATCTCAAAGGTTTGGTGATAGAGATAGAACGCCGGTTCGTCGTCCTGCTTCAGCACACCTTCGCTGATCCACTGTTTAACGAAACCGGCTGCCCGCGAGTACGTCTCGCCAACCTCATCACCAGGTTCCTCGCGATTCAAGATCACGCGAATCACATTGGATGGGTGCCGCTTGTAGAGCACGTCTTGATAGTCTTCGTCGATGACGTCATACGGCGGAGCGACAACTTCGGGCAACGACCGAATGTGATCCAGGTTGTAACGCAACGCGGCAAACGGTGTGACTTCTGGCATAACAAGCTCCGATGCAGAACAACGTTTCAAAGTCCAAGTCGATTTGCAAACATCCGTGGCATGAGCCTCACACCAACGAACGCGAGATCACATCAACAAACCAGCCGTTTCTGGCAAACCGAACATCACGTTCATGTTTTGCACGGCCGCGCCGCTGGCACCCTTGGTCAGGTTATCGATCGCACAAACGATGACAGCACGTTTGCCCGAGGGACGAACCGAAATCTGAACGTGGTTGGTCCCGGCGACATACTTCGTCGCGGGCAAGTGATCGACCACGTGGACGCAAGGTTGGTCCGAGTAAGTATCTCGCAACAAACTCATCATCGAACGAACGGCTTCCTCCACCGAACCAGCTTTGCCCGCCGGCTTCACATAGATCGTCGACAGAATGCCACGATCCATCGGAGTCAGGTGAGGTGTGAACATCACTTCGATCGGAGCCCCCGCGATCCGTTCGACCAGGTCCGCGATCTCGGGTGCGTGACGGTGCGTTCCGACCGCGTAGGCGGAGATCGATTCGTTGGTCTCGCAGTAAAGCGTTCCCAGCTTAGGTGAACGGCCCGCACCTGACACGCCCGATTTGCTGTCGACAATGATGTCGTCGGTTTCGATCAATCCCGCTTTCACCAGTGGAGCAAGCGGCATGATCGCAGACGTGGGATAGCACCCTGGATTGGCAACGATGTCGGCAGTGCGAATTTCATCGGCAAAGAACTCGGGCATGCCGTAGACGACGTTACCAATCCGTTCCGGCCATGGATGCTTAACGCCGTACCAATGCTCGTACGTCTCAAGGCTCGACAGCCGGAAATCGGCACTGAAGTCGATCACCCGCATTCCAGCGTCGGCCAATTGCTTGACGCTTTCTGCGGAGGCTCCGTGGGGCAAGCAGCACATCGCAACGTCGGCCGATTTGGCGATCACGTCCGCGTCGAGCGGTTGCAGCGCCACGTCACAGCGTCCAGCCAGCATCGGATGAATTTCCGACAGCGGTTTGCCCTCGTCTTGGCGACTGGTCGCGACGACCAAATCCGCACTGGGGTGGGTGAGCAACAATCGGGCGACTTCGAGTGCGGTGTAACCGGTCGATCCAACGAGAGCGACGCGGAGATTGGATGATGACATGGTGCAACTAAGAAGGCTTCAACTCGGAACGGGTTCACTCAAGCGGTGAACGATCTCGCACCGATGTTGTCGCTTTTTCCGGCGTCATCGACAACCATGTGACTACATCGGAAAAGTTGGTCGGCCGAGCCGCGCGAAGAACAGGAGCCCAAACGCAGACAGCTAACAGCCCGAAATCAGCGTCAGCCCATTGTCGTGCGAAGCCCCGACAGGTCGTCAGTCGCTTTTGCCGCCCAGGGTCGGGAAGACCAAGCGTCCCGCGAATTGGCGAGCGATTTCCAGCACCGATGCCAAGTCATCCTTTTCGAAATAGCCAGCGACGTTTTTATCGTATGCCAATGCAATGTCGCGTTTGTGGCGAGAAGTCGTCACAACGAACACAGCCAGCCGTTTCAACGATTCGTCCCGGCGAACCTCAGCTAAGAATTCGTGCCCGTTGAGTCCAGGCATGTTCAGGTCGAGAAACGCCAGAACGCCAATATCGTCGTTTTCGTCGACCATGTTACGCAGCTTTTCCAAAGCTTCGCCGCCATCGCTGGCATGGACTAATTCGCAATCGACTTGGTTCCGTTTCACCGCGCGTCGAAACGCCTCGGCGTCGACCGCATCGTCCTCGATCAAAAGGAACGTCGGACGCTTCACGTCGTCTTGGTTCGAACTGTCGACAGGAGACGGTTTCATGTGGGCACGTTTGCAATGGGGTCTTCAGCGAGTTCGCCGTTGGGTGACGTCTTCACCGTTTCGATCTGTACCGGCCAAGTGAACCAAAATGTGGTTCCCTCTCCCGGTGACGACTGGATTCCTATTTCTCCGCCGTAATGTTCCACATGTTTCTTGGCTATCGCAAGTCCCATGCCGCTTCCTTCGGAAACTTCTGGAGCGACACGCTGATACATTTGGAATACTTTTTCGTGAAACCGGGGCTCGATCCCGATACCGTTATCGCTGACTTCCCACCTGTACCAATTCGCTTCCTGGACGCATCGCACGTTCACGCGGCCTTCCGACCCCTTGTCATTGTACTTGATTGCGTTGGTGATCAGATTCAGCAAGACCTGTTTCAGGGGCGTCCGAACCGTGGAACATGTTGGAAGCGATTCCCACGAAACTTGGCAGTCTTCCGAATTATCCGCCATCTCTACGATTCCCGAAACCACTTCACTGCAGTCCACTACTTCAGGACGAGCATCCACCCGACCGACTCGTGAATAATTGAGCAGGTCATCGAGCAAGCATTCCATGTTGCGGACGCGAGATTGCATGTGAGCCAGGTGCGTCTGCGACGTTTCGGGCAAGATATCTTCACAATCCTCCTGGACCCAACTCGCCAGGTGCTGGATGCCTCGCAGTGGTGATTTCAAATCGTGAGACGCGATGTAAGCGAAGTTATCAAGCTCTCTATTGGATTCAACGAGAGCATCGGCCTTCTTCGCCAACTCCTGGCTCAGCGTTTCGGAACGAATCAGCAACTGAGTCGTTTCCTGATTCTTATCGCTAAAGACTCGGGCTGCGTTGACCATTTCCGCAATTTCGTCCGTGCGTCCGATTTCACCGCTGATTGCCATCGTCTCACCAGCCGCCAAACGCCGGAACATCTCCGTCAAACGACCGATCGGTCCGACGACTGCCATCGAGAGACTCGTCGCGAGAAAGATTGCCAATAGAACCGCTCCGATGGCCGCTCCCACCGCCGCGTACTGCGATTGTCGAAATGATGTTTCACGGTTTCGCTGGTTCAAGGTCTTCTGTTCTTGGACGTACTCCTTCAGCTGAGACGAACGATAGCTGAACTCAGATATCTCACCGGCCATCACAACATTGGAATACACCATGTACCCACGGGTTGCTTGAAACGCCCGCGTCCCGACTCGTCGAAACTCATTCAAACTCGCGAGCAACTCTTCCATCATCAGCTGGATGTCGGCCTGCTGATTATCAGGATTTTCTTTGAGTTCCTCGCAAATCGATATCGCTTTCTCAAGACGCTGACTGGCGAGATCGAAACTCGCCGACTTCGGGTGATTGAAGTACTCCAGCAAAGATCGATGCGCCGAAACATACGCACCGCGGGCATTCCCGTGTTGATGAATCTGCGTCTCCTTTTCGACGGGAGACATCATCCATTGCCCTCGCAAGGCGTTGAACGCTTCGCGAACACGCTCCGCCTTCTCTGGCAACTCGATTTGTACTAACCGAGATCGAAGGTCACGTTCCTCAGCGGCCAATTTCATTTGGTCGCTCAATACTTTCAGGTGGCCTTCCATCTGATCCAACGTTTCCTGGATCGCTGGCGTTTCACCTTTGGCACGTTCGATCTCCTCCGCCAACTGATCCTGCAAACTGAGTGCGGCTCGATACTGAGCCGAGGCTCCAGTCAAAAGATATCGCTCGCTGCGAGACTTCAGTTCCTGAACCTTTCGCTCGATCGATTCAATGGCGACCGATGTGTTCTCCGCACGCTGGTACTCGGCAAAGCTCTTGAGCAAAGCCAATTGCCCGGTGATACCAAACCATGCAACCAAGACGCACAGTAACACGAAGCACGCGCTGGCGAGATAAATGCGTTGCCGAAGCGTCCGCCCTACCAGACGAGAGATCAAGGTGCTCATCCTGCCAAGAACTCGTTCCAATGTTGAAGGCTGGCTTCGTACGACTTCATCACTGTGTTCCAAACCGCAACGTTGCTGAACCGCTTGACATAGGAACCGCCATCTCGACGCTGCCCCTGTTTAACGACCACCTGACCAGTCGTGCCCAGCAAGTCTGTCGCGGCGGGTTTGCCCTGATACCAGTAGTCCCATTCGGCTTCGCTGAGCTCCTCCCGCGAGCGTTGCGGGTTGGAGATGTAGTAGCCCTGGCGAGCAATGAATGCTCCGGGCCATCCCGACAACCACCAATTCATGTATTCATACGCCGCGTCCTTGACCGTACCAACCGTTTTGGATGACAAGCACATCACGCCGTGCCAAGCTCGATAGCCTTCCTTGGGAGATGCGTAAACGCAATCGATCCCGCGGCCTTTCAAATCGAACACCGCTGGTGAAAACATGCTTTCAATGACAGCCTCGCCGCTGCTCATCAAATCAACCGATGCAGGGACGCTGCTCCAGACACCGCGAAAATGACCTTCGTGACGGTAGTGTTCTAAGATCTTGAACAGCGTTTCCAAGTCGGCTTCGCTCAGATTGCCGATGTCTTCAAATTCGGCCAGCCCCTTCGCCTGAACGGCCAAAGCCAAATCGAACAGGCCGATGGTCGGTTCATTGACGATCGCGACTCGCCCAGCCCAACGCTCATCGAGCAACCAAGCCCACGATTCGGTCTCGAACGGGACCCCACGCGGAACGATCGATGCGTCATAGCCAAACGAGTCCACGTTGTGCACATAGGGCAAGAACGTCACGTTGTCCGTCGGCATACCGCCCAAAGTTCCGTCTGGCTGAATGAAAAGTAACTTGTTTGGTGCATCACCGGCGCCAAGCTTGGCCTGGGGAGTCAAACGCCCTTCGCGGGTCAGCGGGTTGATTTCATCCCAGTAACGAATTCGCTTTCGATCAATCGGCTGAATAGCGTTTGCCTGCCAAAGCACGCGGATGCTATTGGACCATTGCTCATAAAGATCGAACGTCTCTGGACGTGTCGAAGCTCGGTGCAGAACCTCCGCACTTCCGCCCGGCGAAAACTCCAGCCGAATTCCCAAATCCGCCTCCGCGCGAACTCGCAGATCTTCCTGCAAGGTCACATGGGTCCCCAGGACACGCACAACCGGTTTTTCCGAGTTGTGAATGGCCGGCGCCGCAAACACGTCCGAACTGGCAACGGCGGCTGCGGAAGCCAAACTAGCGCCAATCATTTCGCGGCGATTGATTCTCATGGCGAACATTGATGAAAGTGGTTGCATTGAACGGAAACAAAACTCCGCTCTCCGCCGGGCCGTTTGAACAGAAATCAAATATACGGCGCAAAAAAAAACGGGCGTCTGAAGCAGATCAAACGCCCGTCCCACATGTCAATGTTCAATGCGAATGCCGCTCGATATGAGCAGCCTTTCGCGACGTCTTTGAACCCCCGTCGTGCCCGTGAAGGGCCGACAAGCGTTCACAACAAAAACAATCGATTCCAACCGAGCAACCGGATGCCGAAGCACCCGATTTACCCAAGTTGAAATTTCTTTGGACTATTCGGAGTCCGAAGTTGGGATCAACGGTCCAGCCGATCCCAAACCGCCCTTCAAATCGCCTTCGTCCATCGGAGTCGGCATGCCCGACTCGGCGGCTTCGGCTGCGGCGGCGGTCTTCTCTTGCTCTTCGCTCCAGTCGACTCGTTTGAGTGACAGACCGATTTTGCGTTCGTCGGTGTCCACGCGAAGCACTTTGACTTCGATCGGATCGCCAACCTTGACCACTTCTTCCGGATCTTCGACTTTGTGCTCGGCCAATTCGCTGATGTGCAGCAAACCTTCCAAACCGTCTTCGAGTCCGATGAAGACACCGAAGTTGGTGATCTTCGTGACCTCACCCTTGACCAATTGGCCGGGCTGATACTTGTCTGGAATGTCGCCATCCCACGGGTCGTTGTCGAGTTGCTTCAGACCCAAAGCGATCCGGCGACGTTGTTCGTCGACGCTGAGGATACGGCATTCGATCTCTTGGCCCTTCTCCAGCACTTCGCTCGGGTGAGCGATCTTGCGGGTCCAGGACATGTCGCTGACGTGCAACAGACCGTCGATCCCTTCTTCCAACTCGATGAAGGCACCGTAGTTGGTGAGGTTGCGAACCTTGCCCTTGACGTCTTTGCCTTCGGGGTAACGTTCGAGGACTTCGTCCCATGGGTTTTTCAGCGTTTGCTTCATACCCAGCGACAATTGCTGACCTTCTGGATCGACACCCAAGATCATGACATCGATCTTGTCGCCGATGTTGACCAATTCGCTTGGGTGATTGACCCGTTTGGTCCAGCTCATTTCGCTGATGTGAACCAGACCTTCGATGCCTGGTTCCAGCTTCACGAACGCACCGTAGCTCATCACGTTGACGACTTCGCCAGGATGAACCGATTCGACCGGGTACTTGGTCTCGATGTTTTCCCAAGGGTTGCGGTCTTTTTGCTTCAGACCCAAAGCAATTTTTTGCTTTTCGCGGTCGATGTGCAGAACCTTGACTTCGATCTCTTGGTCGATCGAAAGCATTTCGGTTGGGTGACCGATTCGTTCCCAAGCCATGTCGGTGATGTGCAACAAACCGTCGATGCCGCCGAGGTCGACGAACGCACCGAAGTCGGCGATGTTCTTGACAATACCTTTGCGGATTTGGCCGACTTCCAGCTCTTGCATCAAGTAAGCGCGATCTTCTTCACGCTGACGTTCGATCAAGCTGCGGCGGCTGATGACGATGTTGCGACGGGTGTCGTCGATCTTGAGCACTTCGGCTTGGACAACACGACCGATGAAGTCGCCGATGTCGCCGGGACGACGAATGTCGACTTGCGAACCAGGTAGAAAGACGTTGACGCCGATGTCGACGAGCAAGCCACCTTTGATTTTGCGAATGACGGTACCGGTGACCACTTGGCCCTCGGCAACCGTTTCCATCATCGCTTCCCATTCGATGATCTTCTCGGCTTTTCGCTTGGACAGCGAGATCATGCCATAAGGATCGTCGGCTGCACCGAGCTCATCCTCCATCTCTTCGATCAGAACTTTGACCGTGTCGCCGATCTTCGGCTGGTCCTCTTCGGGACCCCACTCATCCAGTCCGACCGTGCCTTCACTTTTGAAGCCGACGTCGACGAGAGCCCACTCGTCGTTCAGTTCAACAATTCGTCCGTCGACGATTTTGCCGGAGTTGTAATCTTGCTGCTCAGCAGCAATCGCGTCGAGAAGCCATTCTTCGGCTTCGTCCTCCGGGGCAAGCAGCGCCAAATCGCCGAGGATGTCGTCGTCTTCGAGGGAGCGGATGAGGTTGCGGTTAACCATAAAAACGTTACCGATGGTGAAATCGTATCGATCGGGCTCCGGCAAATGACCCGTCGATCCGTCACCTGGGTTGGTGGTGTGGATTGTAAAACTACAGCCGGAGGGGGGCGTCCCCGCGGACTCGCCGCGGCGCCTAGCCGAGAAGCCTACCAAAGTCGGAAATTCGTCACAATGCGTTTGTTGGTCTGGACACCCCGCCGGCGATTGTTTTACAGGCGACGAACGTGAGGCATGACACGTGATCTGAGACCCGTGGACGGATCGCAGCCACCTGGACACCGAAATCCTCGGTCCATCGGCGGCGATCCTTCACCGACACCAACCACCCAATTGAGATATGAACCTGAATTTTTTCGACTGGCTACGAGACGGCGTTCGCCAATCCGTCATCCTGGGCGTGAGCGACGCGGTCGAGCAAATCGGCACTCCTGACGAGTCGTCCGAAATCAACCCGCAAGTCGCGGCGTTGCTGCAAGAACCGACGACGGGCAAACAAGCCCTGCCGGCCAAGAAGGGCACCCGCTCGACCGGCCGAAAAGCCGCCCCGCGAAAACGCTTGGGCAAGTCGCTGCAGGAATTGAATCCGCCGGCGAAGTGATCTCGCCCGAGAGACCAACTCCGCTGCCGAAACAACGCACGCTGGCCTCACCAAGGCCGGCGAAGCCAAATCGTCGGGACGCAGAGCCTGACCGGCACGCTCAATAGGGCCACAAAGCGAGCGCTCCACGTCGACTCACGTGGTGGCGCCTTTTTGGCCAAATCGGGTTAGAATCAGAATTGAACGTTCACTTCCCTGCCGAACGATCCTTTTCTTCGCTTCTCAATGAGACCTCGCCCGATGTCAAAAGGCCGGATCACGATCCAGGACATTGCCAATCGAGCAGAAGTCTCCAAGAGCACCGTTTCACGCGTCCTCAACAGCCCGCTGATTGTCCAAGCCGACAAACGCGAACGCGTGATGGCGACAATGGCGGAACTGGGCTACGAACCTAACCAAGTCGCTCGATCGTTGGCCGGTGGCCGCTCGATGACGATCGGGATCGTGACCCAAAACATCGGCACGCCGTTTTACGACTCGGTCGTGCAAGGCGTGATGCAAGGGCTCAATGGGACCGGCTTCTCACCCATCGTCGGCGACGCGATGCTGAAACAGAATCTGTTTCTCGACGCCGCCCGAACTCTGATGGGACGAAATGTCGACGGATTGATTTTGATCGCGGGCGACATACCGCCTGAAAAAATCGAAGAACTCGGCGAGCAAAAACCAACACTGGTCGTCGCGAGAGAAATGCCGAATTGGAATGGCGTCAACATCGCAACGAACAACTTCCAAATCGGTGCCAACGCGACGCAAACGCTGATCGATCACGGACACCGAAAAATCGTTCACATCGCGGGGCCTGCGGATCACATCGATGCGATTGGCAGGCTCGCTGGATTCCAACACGCGATGCAGCAAGCCGGAATCGAGGTGACCAACGATCACATCATCCACGGGGACTTCCACGCGGAATCCGCCGCGGACGCGACCGAGACATTGGCACAGCGCGGTGTGCCCTACACCGCGATCTTTGCCGCGAATGACCTGATGGCATTCGGTGCACGACTGGCTCTCCATCGCCGGCAGGTTTCCGTTCCCGATCAGGTTTCGTTGATTGGCGTGGATGATCAACCGGAATCGGAGTGGATGATCCCGCCACTGACCACCATCCGCCAGCCCGGTAAAGAGATGGGCCAGGCCGCAGCCACCGCCATCATCGCAATGATCAACGGCGGCCAACCAGACTTGCCAACACTCGGCGGCGACGTCGTCTTACGTGAATCGGTTCAGCAAAGAACTGCGACGTAGCTGGCCTCGATACTAACGACGTTTGTAGCGTCAGGGCGCGAGCCCTACGGTTTTGCGGCACCGGGCGGCTTGCGCCGCACCGCTATGTGAGGTCGGTGTTTTAAATCGGTTATTTCTCGGCGGAGGGACCACCGAGCTACAATTGCAACGCAGGCCGCTTCGTCAGAACAGCCACTTCTCCAGGTGCATCATCCACACCAGCACCAACATCAGCAACGTAACCAACGAAACTGTCATTCGCGTCGCCCACTTGTGACCTGACTCGACTCGCAACCCGCGAGCGTAAAGCACAAACGATGTCCCGATCATGATCGTCAGCACGTTGACGCAGACCAAGATCAGCGGACCAAACACCGGCCATCCACGTTCGGTCGATTCCCAGACATTGAACGATGCCTGCAAACCCGCGGTCGAAATGGGCGGCACCAACGCCGCCGCGATCGCCGCTCCCGCCAAAGCCGACGACAAGTGACTTCGCGTGCGAGCGTATGAAGCAGCCATACCGCCGACCAAACCTACGCAAAAATCTAAAGGCGATGGATTGCAACGGCCCCACATCTCATCCGTCACGACCGGATGATGCACCAACCGAACCAGCAATCCAAACAGGAAGCTCGATCCAAACGCGCCCGCGAAACCGATTCCAATCGACAGCATCGAACGCCGAAACAATGGACGATTGCCATGAGCCAGCGATAACCCAGCACCCATGATCGGCGTCATCAAAGGTGCAATCAACATCGCACCAATGATCACCGCCGCCGAATTCTGCAGCAAACCAAATGCGGCCAACATCGCCGCCGCCGAAATCAACCCAAGGAACTCCAAACTGGGCTCGGAACCTTCCTCGAGAGAACGAGCCAACTCCAACCGAGCGTCGCGATCCATCGGCTCGGCCACATGACCGGCCCAATACCGAACGCTCGCCGACAACGACTGATTCCAACTCTCTTTCCGACTGACCAACGCCACCGAGGCCTGCGTCGATTGACCAAGCAACGCTCGAGCAACTTTGTAGTGCGACTCAGACGAAGGCTTCGAACCAAACGGCACCCAAATCAAATCGCCGGGATCACAACGCTGGCGTTCCAGACTCAGTGCTTTCTCGATCGCCGCATCAATTGGGTCAGGATGCTCTGACTCGGAATCAGACGGCGACTCACTTTGCTTGGCTAGCTCGGTCAACCATTCGTGATCCAAATGCAATCCGGGATCCATCCCTAACAAACGCCGCGAGATCCACCGCGTTACTTTGTCAGACGAATCGTCGATCGAGAAAACATGACGAGACGATTCCGGCGGCGTTCCCTTCGAACTCAGCCAAACTGATTTGATCGCACACCGATCGAACAAGGTCGCTTGGAACCGGTCGTCATCCACATCGTCGACCATCAACAACAAACGCGAATCCCACTTGGCCAGCTGCAGCGAAATCGCCTCCACATCGGCTTCCACTCGCTCGACGCGATTGGGTGACTTCGTGGCTGCTTGCTTCGCCGCCCCAGCCCCGATGCTCTCCAGCTCCTTTTGACTGCGAAGCTCCAGCGTTCGGTGATCCAACCCCAGCACCAAAATGTCCGCTCGCAACTTCATCGATTCTGCGAATTGACGAAGCCAGGGCAGCCCATCGGCCAACTGCTTCTGCGAACCGACCAGCAACGTGACGCTCATGCCCGCGAACCCAACAAGCTTGCCGCGGCCTCGTCCAAAACAAACGTGACGCTTGGATGCTGCTGAAGAAACGAGGCCGGCATCTGCGAGGTAACCGGTCCGCGAACGGCTCGCTCGACCGCTTCCGCTTTCGACTCGCCCGTTGCGATCAAAACAATCTCATGAGCTTCCAAAATGGTCGCGATTCCCATCGTGAGAGCCCGCCGCGGAACGTCCTCGGGTGCTTCAAAAAAACGTGCATTCGCGGCGATGGTTTCTTCGGTCAAATCCACCACCCGCGTGCGACTGTCTTCCGTCGCACCAGGTTCGTTGAACCCGATGTGCCCGTTCGCACCCAAACCAAGCAATTGCAAATCGATACCTCCTGCTTCGGTGATCAATGCCTCGTATTGTTCTCCCGCTTTCGCCAGATCGTCCGCCGCTCCATCGGGCAGATGGGTTCGCTTTGGATCAAAGTCGGTCTCACCGAACAAACGAGACCGCATGTACGCGTGATAGCTTTGTGGATGAGCGGGCTGCAATCCAACGTATTCGTCCAAGTTGAACGTGGTTGCCTGCGAAAACGACAGGTGACCAGCTCGCACCTTCTCGACCAAAAGCTCATACGTTCGTTCGGGAGTTCCACCCGTGGCCAGGCCAAGAACACTGGCCGGTTCGCGACGAACCTGCTCGACGATGCACCCCGCCACTCGTGCGGAAGCCGATTCGTGGTCGGCAACAATCTCTAACTCAATCACGTTGATTCCGCCCACCCGTTCAAAAAGGAATCCAGAGTCACGCCCACTGTTTTTCTGTTTCAGCAACCGCCGCGGTCAGCCATCTTCGCATCGAATCGCCAGGCAAATCAGCCAGGCAATCTCGAACCCACTCCGGCACAAAGACGCGAACGCGTTTGACATGATTGTCGAATTGCCGGTTGGCCAACACCGACGCAACAGGCGAGACATCCCCCAGCGTCGCGACCTCGCCCGACCGAAGCACGATGTCGATGTTGATGTCGACCTCCAACTTAACGGGAGGTGCATCGATCAGCACCAACTCCGGGTCAATGGGCTTTCCAATCGCATCGCTGATAGAATCGGCCAATGGTTGCGAACAAGACGCGAGCCACCAATACGGACGCCTCGCCAGCATCTGGTGCATGTCTTCGCCGGACTCAACGTTGAACTCCGCCGCTCGCTTAAGCAACTTCCGAGTCGGCCCGAACAACCCATCGGCCAAACTTTTCACCGGTCCACCACGCTGATCCGCGGCTTCAACAAACCGACTGACCCAAGCTGACTCACTCAGATCCATCCACTCGGTGATGTGGGTTTTCTGACCGTGGACAGTTTGCTGCAACTCGTGAACGGCTCGCTGCAACATCGCGGTGGCGGACCGAACCGTGTGATGCCAATAAACTTCGCTGAACATCACATAGCGACCGAAGACCATCATCTCCGCCGCCGTGCGTCCTTTTTCGTGAATGGCCAGCTTCGGTCGATCCGGATGCCGAACCAACGAAGCGATGATCCGCATCGGATCAAAGTTTCGACCGTACGGGACCCCCGCATGCAGACTGTCGCGTTGCAAGTAATCCAACTTGTCAACATCGATTGGCCCACTCAGGCAGCTCGCATAAAACGCGATGTGCTCCGACGGAGTTGCCGCTGGATACTGATCGATCTTTTTCGGACACAGGATCGCCATGACGTCATCGGCGGTGCATGACCAGTCCGCCAGCAGTGCATCGGCGAGCGGCCCAGAACGCAGCATCGCTTCGACACGTTCCTCGTGTCGCGGCATGCCGGACTGGCCCATGTCTTCGATGGGATGGCAAAACGGCCAGTGACCAGCATCGTGCACCAAAGACGCGACAATGAAGGCTTCTGATGCACGAACGTCATTAGCGTCATGGGCTGCTGGGCGCTGATCCGCTCGGCTCGGCTCGCCGACCTGATTCAGGACTCGCAATGCCCAGGTGTAGACGCCGAGCGAATGCTCCAACCGGCTGTGCATCGCTCCCGGATAGACCATCGACACCAATCCGAGCTGACTGATCGACGCCAGCCTTCTCATCGGTGCGGTGTCGATCAATCGCTGAACACGAGCCGAGACAGGCACATCGATCGCCGGCGGAATCCGCAACCGCGACGGCCCGCGATCCATCAAATGCACTTCAGGAACACACACAGATTCGCGGTCGCTCAAACGGACAAGTCCTGAACCGTGCCATTCATTTGCCTGGTTCGATCGACGAAGGTTGTTTCAGCCGCCCTGGTAACCTCCACGGGGGAAGGCAATTGCACGAGATCGTCAACGAACTCCTCGTCTTCCCAATCTGGATCCAGCTCACGGCGTGCTCCCGGTTGTCCCGCGAGCGAAACGCCTGCGACCAGAGCCAGCAAAATCACGGTGACGAAATACAAACCGGATTGAGCCAGCCCGTTGATGAACTCCAGCTCAAACGCTCCCACCGAAACCGCCGCCCCGATCAAGATCATGACGGAAAACACAATCCCGGCCGTCGTCCAAGACATCTCGTTGGCATGGTCCAATTCCAACACGTACGCAGGAATGAACGCGTACACCAGCCAAATCGCAGCGTAAATCGCCGAGCAGATCAGGACTCGGTTGCGAAGCTCGACGCCCGCGTAGGGTTCCAATTCAGCGTCGTGAACGAAGCTGTACCCTGTTCGAACCACGGGCGGCGCAAGCAACAGAATCCCGACAATCTGAGCCCAAAGCGGAGCCCCACCCAACGCAAAGCGGAACCCAAGAGCTAGAAAGAGCATCCCAATGACAACGCCTGCTGCGATGTAGAGGTGCCGCCGCGTAAAATCGCGGTCTGTCCGAGTGATCGGCTTGAGGACGCTTTGTCCTTTTGAATCCTTCGGCCCATCGTCTTCGGGCGCGTGGATCGTGACAGCTTCGGAAGCGTCGGGGACCCGAATCGTCTTTTTACATGCCGGACAGGGCCCCTGCTTCCCAGCAAACTTGTCGCTGACTTGGAACCGTTTCAGACAATTTGGACAAGTGACTTGAATCGGCATGGGGGGCGGCGAACCGGTCGAATCGGGACGAAAATATCAGACGGCGGTGCACATTGTGACGGCCGAAAACGAGCGAGGTGTGGGTTGTAGCGAGAGCTTAACAGAAAATGAATCCGATTACGCCAGCACTGGCGAGTTCGCCGATTCACAATCCATGACACCAACTAATCTTCTCAGCATCCCTGGGAAGTTGCTCCTCCGCCCGCTCAGCGTGCTATGGATTGAGTAGCTTTTCACGCCGCGACTCGGGTGCCCCAACGGGGGCGATTAAAAGTTGCGGAGGGGGAAGCGAATTTGGTTCAGGAAGCTAAAATGGACCTGAACCAGATACATTGAAGTCGTGCAATGCGTGCAGCCCCACCAGGTCGCACCCGATGCCGCAACTTTGAGAACTTAACAATCATCCAGATGTGGAAAGTCCGATTAGGCGACGAATTCACTCTGGCTGAACTTTCCGGCCCGCCGGCGGTGATAATGAAACAAGTGTCACCCAAGTGGACGAAGTCCGCGCTGACCAAACGATTTCCTGGCCGAAACGACCGGCACCAGTCATAACCCGCCGCGTCAGCAAGGCCAGCCAAGCCTCCCGTAGGCCAGGTCTCACCTGGCACCCCAACCGATGCTTCCGCCAGGAAGCGAGTCGTCCCCCAAAGCATCCGCCTGTGGCCCTGAGCCCCTGCGGCCCTTTCCCACTTCCCAACAATGCCCCAAAAGATCTTCGTTGCTGGACACCGAGGCATGGTCGGATCGGCCATCCTTCGCCGATTTGCTGACCGCGATGATCTGCATATCGTCACCCGCACTCGGACCGAACTGGATCTTTGCAACCAAGCCGCTGTCAACGAATTCTTCGAATCGGAACGCCCCGACACTGTTGTCTTTGCGGCAGCCAAGGTCGGCGGGATCCACGCCAACGCGACCTACCCCGCAGATTTTGCCTACGACAACACCATGATGGCGGCCAACGCCATCCACGCAGCGTTTCAAACAGGTGTCTCACGGTTTCTGTTTTTAGGTAGCACCTGTATCTACCCGCGGATGGCACCTCAGCCGATCCAAGAAGACGCTTTGCTGACCAGCCCGTTGGAAGAAACCAACGAGGGATACGCCCTGGCAAAAATCATGGGGCTAAAGCTTTGCCAGTACTACCGACAACAGCATGGCGCACTCTTCCATAGTGCGATGCCGACAAACCTTTATGGCCCGGGCGACAACTACCACCCTGACAACTCACACGTAATTCCGGGCCTCATTCGCCGCTTCGACGCGGCAGCGAAAGAGAACGCCAGCTCAGTCACCGTTTGGGGCAGCGGTAAACCAAGACGTGAATTCCTGCACGTCGATGATTTGGCCGCCGCGGTGGAACACCTGCTCAAGCTCGAAAACCCTCCGAACTGGGTCAACGTTGGAACGGGAGTCGACCTCACAATCGCCGACCTCGCCAAGAAGATCGCAGACGCGACTGGCTTCGAAGGACAAATCGTACAAGACGCCAGCAAACCCGACGGGACCCCCGTCAAATGCACCGACATCAGCCGAATCCGATCCACCGGTTGGCAACCAACCATCAGCCTGGACGATGGCCTCACCCAAACCGTCGCCGACTATCGACAACGAGCCCAATCCGGCGAAGTCCGTTCGGTCTAGCCTCTACGTCACCAACCACCACCCGCTGTCATAACCCGCCGCGTAAGCAAGACTTGTCGAATATGCTCTAGATTGGCCACTCTCGGCCGACTTCTAAAACTCCGACGGGCAAGAGTGCCCATCCTACATGCATTAAAACGCCATAGAAAACTCAAACGACAAGCCGGCGAGCAAGGCGTCCATCCTTTATAGCCCACTGTAGATTTAGCCGATGGGCGTTAGCCCCGGTTGGCGTCTGATTAACCGCCGCTAACGCGGTACGGCTCATTCAATCAACAGCCCGCGCAAGCAAGGCATTCCCCAACACTCCGTACCCGCATTCGCCAGAATTCAAGACCCCCTGAACCTGCGGCCGTGAGCCCCTGCGACCCTTTCCCACTCTTTTCCTACCATGACCAAAACCGCACTCATCACCGGCATCACGGGCCAAGACGGCTCCTACCTCACCGACTTGCTGCTGGAAAAGGGCTATCAGGTCCACGGGATCGTTCGTCGCAGCAGCTCCTTCAATACCGACCGGATTGATCACGTCTACAAAGACCCGCACGAGTCTTCCAACCTGCACTTGCACTATGGCGACCTGACGGACGGTCAAAACATGACCAACCTCGTCTTGGACATCCAACCGGACGAGATCTACAACCTCGGTGCCCAGTCACACGTGCGGGTTTCATTCGACTCGCCCGTCTACACGGTCCAAACCGTTGGCCTCGGTTCGCTGAACGTTCTCGAAGCCGCTCGCCAGCTCAACAAGCAAAAACCAACTCGCGTCTATCAAGCCAGCAGCAGTGAAATGTTCGGCGACGTGATCGAAACACCTCAAACTGAAACGACACCGTTTCAACCACAGAGCCCCTATGCATGCGCCAAGGTTTACGCCTTCCATCAAACGGTGAACTACCGGCACGCATATGACTTGTTCGCCAGCAACGGCATCCTGTTCAACCATGAGTCGCCACGTCGCGGCGAAACGTTTGTGACTCGCAAAATCACTCGTGCAGCAACACGGATCAAACTGGGACTGCAAGACAAGCTGTATCTCGGGAACCTCGACGCCAAACGTGACTGGGGATACGCCAAAGATTATGTCGAAGGCATGTGGCGAATCCTCCAGCACGACGAGCCCGATGACTTCGTCCTAGCCACCGGCGAAACTCAAACCATTCGCCAATTCCTTGACTACACCTTCGAAGCCTTGGACCTTGATTGGAACAAGTACGTCGAGATCGACCCACGTTACTTCCGCCCCACCGAAGTTGACCTGCTGCTGGGCGACTACTCCAAAGCCAAAACCAAACTCGGTTGGGAGCCAGAAACCAGCTGCAAACAACTGGCTGAGCTGATGGTCGAGCACGACCTCGAACTCGCCAAGACCGAATTGGCCCAACAGTCACTCTCATAACCCAATGTGGGATAGGCTTCTAGCCTGTCATTCCGCATATCACCTGTTCCCCACGTCACCTGTAGGTGACGAAGCCCCCTTCGTCGCTTCCCCCACCGAGCCTATTAGCCGCAGAGCGTTAGCTCCGGTTCCCTGGCAGCCACCCTCATCACAACCCGCCGCGTAAGCAAGGCCCACCCCGTAGCCGGACTCGGCCATCCAACATCGTGCACCTCTCCCGAAACGAAGTTTGGGG
>NZ_DDGH01000094.1:200532-228054 GCF_002337565.1 Rhodopirellula sp. UBA1907
AGGTCGAGCGACGCCGTTCAGGCGTACGCGAGGGTGAGGGCCAAGCATGGGAAACGGCGCGCACTGCCCTCCCCGAATTCTCGCTGAACGCTCGAATCCCGACCCTTCTCAACTGCGTTGAGGTCGTGCAGTTTTGAAGTGCTGTGTTGCCAGGCGTTTATCATCACTCTCCCCCTGGGAGGGTCGAGCGATGCGAGGGGAGGGTCGAGCATCGGAACCAGCGCGTATTCCTCCCCGGCCCGAAGCGGGCCGACCCTCCCAAAGGGAGGGTGAAATAAAACTGCACAACCTCTTCGGAGTAAAGGCCTCGGCACACCATCCCGAGTCCCTTTGACCTTCACGCACAGTCCAGAAGCCTATCCCACTTTTCCCACCCGCAACCAAACACTCTTCTCTTCATGCCAACAGACTTCACTTCACGGATTCAAGATCGTAGCGCCACGATCGGTGTTGTTGGACTCGGCTATGTCGGTCTTCCCCTCGCACTGGCCTATGCTGGCGGCGGGTTCAAGACAGTAGGATTCGACATTGATGACAAGAAAACCTCCGCGATCAACGCTGGCACCAGCTACATCAAACACATTTCGGCGGACGCCATCGCCAAGGCGATCCAATCCGGCAACCTCGCCGCCACGACTGACTTCAGCCAAGTCCGCGAAGTCGACGCGATCATCCTGTGTGTTCCCACGCCGCTGGACGAACACTTCGAACCCGATCTCTCCTACGTTGTAGGAACCATCGAATCGATCCTGCCGCATCTGCGTGCAGGGCAAACGATCAGCCTCGAAAGCACGACTTACCCTGGCACCACCGCCGAGGAACTGGTCACTCGCATTGAAGCCGCCGGCCTGACCGTCGGCACCGATGTGCACGTCGTCTACTCGCCCGAACGGGAAGACCCCGGCAACCCCGAGTTCGCCGCCACCAACATTCCCAAAGTCGTCGGTGGTCACACACCGGCGTGCCTCAAGGCTGGCGAGGCGCTGTACGGCAGCGTGTTTGATCAAGTCGTCCCGGTCAGCAGCACACAAGTCGCCGAATTGACCAAACTGCTCGAAAACATTTACCGCAGCGTCAACATCGGGTTGGTCAACGAATTGAAACTTGTCGCCGACCAAATGGGCATCGACATTTGGGAAGTCATCCAAGCCGCCAGCACCAAACCCTTCGGCTTCAAAGCGTTTTACCCCGGCCCTGGACTGGGCGGCCACTGCATCCCGATCGACCCGTTCTACTTGACCTGGAAAGCCCGCGAATTCGGGGTTCACACACGGTTCATTGAACTGGCCGGCGAAATCAACCGAGCGATGCCGACACACATTGTGCGGCGTTGTGCCGATGCCCTGAACCAACACAAAAAAGCACTCAACGGCAGCAAGGTGCTGCTCATCGGTTTGGCATACAAACCCAACGTCGATGACGACCGAGAATCACCCTCTTACGAATTATTGGATCGCCTGACCTCGCACGGTGCCGAGGTCGACTACCACGATCCGCATGTCCCCGTCATTCGCCCATCACGAGAACACTCACACTGGGCCGGCAAACCCAGCGTCGCCTGGGACCAAGCAACGATCCAAAACTACGATCTAGTCCTGATTTCGACTTGGCACGATTGCCTCAACATTCAAGAACTCGCCCAGTGGTCCAAATTCATCGTCGACACCCGCAACGCCACTGCCAAACTGCCACCCGAACACCAAACCAAAGTCCTCAAGGCATAGTGGCATAGGCTTCCAGCCTGTCATTCCCGCATCACATGTAGGCGACGAAGGCCTCTTCGTCGCCCCAACACCCCACCGAGCCTATCAGCCGCCGAGCGTTAGCTCCGGTTTCCCACCAGCCGATCGACAGGCTAACCGCCTTTTCCACTCGCAACGCCCCCCCCGTAGCCAGATTCGGCAATCCAACATCGTGCACCTCTCCCGAAACGAAGTTTGGGGAGAGGTCGAGCGACGCCGTTCAGGCGTACGCGAGGGTGAGGGCCGAGCATGGGAAAGGGCGCGCACTACCCACCTCTTCCGCAACCACCCCTCTCAGCCGCAAAGCGTTAGCTCCGGTTCCCCAGCAACCAATCGACAGGCTAGAAGCCTATCCCACTGTCCTCCGAGCAGGCACCGGGTGGCTCGCGCCACTCCGCTAATACGACCTGAGTCCCTGTGGCCCTGAGCCCCTTTCCCCCTCCCCATGCCCACCGCACTCATCACCGGCATCACCGGCCAAGACGGCTCGTACCTCACCGAGCAACTGCTCGACCGAGGCTACACGGTGCACGGTTTGGTCAGGCGGACCAGCAACACGGTTCGATCTCGACTCGACCCGTTGTTTCGAGACAAGGGAGTTTACAACAAGAGCCTGTTCCTCCATTACGCGGACCTGGATGATGCAACCACCATCCGCCGCGTGCTTGTCAAAACCCAGCCCGACGAGCTGTACCACTTGGCCGGTCAAAGCCACGTGGGTGCCAGTTTCGATATCCCCGAATCGACGTGCCAATTTACTGCAATGGGCACGCTCAAGCTGCTCGAAATCCTTCGCGACCTCGAGAAACAACCACGATTCCTGCACATCAGCAGCAGCGAAATTTTCGGCCGCCCCGACGAATCCCCCCAGAACGAACGCACACCTATGCGACCAGTCACTCCGTACGGTGTGGCAAAGACCTTTGCGACCCAGATGGTCCAACTCTACCGCGAATCGTTTGGCTTATTTGCCTGCAATGCGATTTGCTACAACCACGAATCACCACGACGAGGCGAATCCTTCGTCACCCGCAAGATCACCAAAGCGGCCGCTGAAATCTCACTCGGCTTGAGTGACGAAATCGTGCTTGGGTCCCTGGACGGACGTCGCGATTGGGGCAGTGCTCCCGAATACACCACCGCCATGCACCTGATGCTTCAACAGGACACACCGGACGACTACGTCTTGGCAACCGGGCAAACACACAGCGTCGAAGAGTTCCTCGACGCCGCGTTTGAAAGCGTTGGTCTCGATTACAAAGACCACCTGAAGCAAAATCCCAAGTACATGCGACCGGCAGAAGTCACCCGCTTGGTCGGCGACCCAACCCACGCCAAAAACCAAATCGGCTGGACCCCAGCAACAACCGCGCTCGACCTAGCCCAACAAATGACCGCCGCAGACGTTGAATCGCTGAAGCGATTGGCTTCTAGCAACTAGCAACTAGCGACTAGCGACTAGCGACTAGCGATTAGCGATTAGCGATTAGCTTTTCATAACCCGCAGCGTCAGCAAGTACTCCAGCCTCCTGCCGGCTTTTGTCATAACCCGCCGCGTTAGCAAGGCCACTATCGGATTCGCCAAGAATCCGGATTCCACCTTCTCAGCCGCCGAGCGTTAGCTCCGGTTCCTTCACCACCATAACCCGCAGCGTCAGCAAGGCACACCACCTCCCCTCCCAACCCGCAGCGTCAGCAAGTAGTCCAGCCTCCTGCCAGCATTTGTCATAACCCGCAGCGTCTGCAAGCCCCAAGCGTAGCCGGATTTACCAGAATTCGGACCAAGCCTGACCATCCCATCATTTCCCCAACCTGTAGGCGACGAAGGCCCATTCGTCGCCCTCCAACCCGTAGGCGACAAAGGCCTCTTTGTCGCTCACTCCCCACGTCGCCACCCAAAAACACCACCGAGTCAGCTGAGGTGGCCTAAGTGTGGGATAGGCTTCCAGCCTGTCATCTCCACCCGCATCCCACCGCCGCAACTTTCCCGCTAACCCGCAGGCGACGAATCCCCATTCGTCGCCCTCCAACGCTGTAGGCGACAAAGGCCCTTTGTCGCCCTCCTCATCTGCGTCCCTTTCCCACCCACATCCCATGAAACTCCTCATCAGCGGCGGCGCAGGCTTCATCGGCAGCAACCTCGTCCGCTTGGCCCTGACAGCCGGCCACCAAGTCCTCAACGTCGACGCCCTCACCTACGCCGGCAACCTCGCGTCCCTGTCAGACATCGAGTCATCCCTCAACTACCAATTCGCCCACGTCGACATCACCAACGCTGCCGCGATCGACGCCACCGTCGCCGACTACCAGCCCGATGCGATCATGCACTTGGCCGCCGAGAGCCACGTCGATCGCAGCATTGATGGCCCCGGCCAGTTCATCCAGACCAACGTCATCGGCACCTTCAACCTGCTGCAATCCAGTCTGAAGCACTACCGCTCACTCAAGGGCGATGCCAAAGATCGCTTCCGCTTCCTGCACGTCTCCACCGACGAGGTCTACGGCAACCTCGGCGACGAAGGCCTGTTCAGTGAAACGACACCGTACGATCCCCACTCACCGTACTCCGCCAGCAAAGCGTCCTCCGACCACCTTGCTCGAGCCTGGCAGGACACATACGGGTTGCCCGTCATGGTCACCAACTGCAGCAACAACTACGGCCCGTATCAATTCCCTGAAAAGCTGATCCCAGTCGTGATCCTCAAGTGTCTGCGAGGCGAACCGATCCCCGTTTATGGCAAAGGCGAAAACATCCGCGACTGGCTGTACGTCGAAGACCACTGCCGAGCGTTGCTCAAGGTCATTGAAAAAGGCACCCCTGGCGAGACCTACAACATCGGCGGCAACAACGAGCAACGAAACATCGACCTCGTCCATCTAATCTGCAATCTCATGGATGAGCTCTGCTCCAAAGTCCCCTCGCCCCCGGACACGGGGGAGAGGGCTAGGGTGAGGGGGCAAGAAAGCAGCACTCCCAACTCCGCTTCAGCTCGGCCGTCCCAGGGTGAGTGGGCAAAGCAAAACACTCCCCTCTCCACCTCTGGGGGAGAGGGCCAGGGTGAGGGGGAAAAGGGCCACGCCTCCCTCATCACCTTCGTCACCGACCGCCCCGGCCACGACCTCCGCTACGCGATCGACGCCAGCAAGATCAAGCGAGAACTCGACTGGGAACCGCAAGAAGATTTCGAAAGCGGCTTCCGCAAGACCGTGCAGTGGTACCTCAACAACCAAACCTGGTGGCAAGACATCTCCTCCGGCGATTACCAGCTCGATAAACTCAATAATCTCGATAAACTCAATAATGCAAATTCCTGCGTAGAACTTCCAGAACTGTTAGCAAAAACGAATATGCTCCAAATCTAGTCTACCCATGCCATCAACATAACTCCAATCTCAACTATCCTTGTCAGTGACATCCTCAGTTCCCGACGCTTCGAATCTCGCGACTCTAAATTGCACAATCGACCAAACCGTCTTAAACCGCTCATACGCACCCGTCGTGCCTAGGATCATTTAGTTTTGCCATCGCCCATCAAGGACATACCCGCCTACCTCGGCGTCTTTCGCAGCTATCTTGGCCGTAGGATGTACCTCGTTTTCGCGTTGACGCTCTTTGGTGCATTCGCCGAAAGCTTCGGGATTGTCCTGATTTTGCCCCTGCTCCAACGGCTCGATGGACAGGAGGTGAGTGATCCGGAAGGCATTCAGTTGATACTGACACGAGCGCTAGACGCCGTGGGTGTTGGAAATTCCACCGCGGCAATCTTGACGTTGATCACGTTGGCATTCTTGATCAAAGGTGCGCTAATGTTTGCGGCGCAGGGATACAGAGCTCATTTGCGAGCCGTGTTGCTGCGAGAATTGAAAGGGCGAATGTACGACGATTACAGTCGCATGAATTACGGTTACTACTCGTCGAATAGCACCGGCCATTTCATTAATGTCATCAATGGCCAGATAAATAATGCCTTAGCCGCGTTTGAATCGTTTACGGGGCTCGCCTCCCAGGTCATTACAACGATTATTTACATCGCGCTGGCGTTCTTCGTCGCCTGGCGTTTCGGACTTATGGCGCTCGTCGCCGGTGCGGTGTTGCTGCACCTCTTCCGAAGGCTAAACTCCTACGTTCGGGACGTTTCCCGACAGGCGTCACTCGAGGGAGGTGTTTTGGCGAAATTACTTGTGCAGTCGCTGCAATCATTCAAGTACTTATCTTCAACAGGACAAACGTCAAAAAGTCGTGTACATGTTGTCGAGTCGTTGGAGAGGCTAACCGACTACGAATTCAAGAGAGGCGTCGTCGTTGCATTTGTCAATGCTTGTCGTGAGCCAATTGCCGTCGTCTTCGTTGCAGCCATAGTCTTGATCCAAGTCGCTTTCTTGAAAGCCCCATTGGGACCAATCTTAGTCTCAATTCTACTGCTTCAACGCGGACTAAACACGACAATGCTGATTCAAGGGATGTGGTTGACCACCCTGGGACAAATGGGGAGTGTCGAGCTGGTCCGCGACGAGTTCAAGGCTCAGCTGGCAAACAGGCAAGCCGATGGGGAGCAGCAACTGCCCCCCTTCACGTCCAAGATTGAATTCGATCAAGTCCACTTCTGCTACGGTGAGCAATCCGAGGATGTGCTCAAAAGCATTGATTTGAGAATCACGGCCAACACGTCCGTCGCCTTCGTCGGACCATCCGGGGCAGGCAAATCGACAATGGTCGACTTGCTCACGCTCATGCTCCAGCCTCGCACAGGCAACATCACGATCGATGGCCTTTCTGCTGAAAAGCTCGACCTGCAGAGCTGGCGTAGTCAAATCGGTTACGTGTCTCAGGACACGGTGGTTTTTGACGACACCATCGCCAACAACATTTGCATGTGGGCCGGGGATCCTTCGCAGGATGATCACCTCGACGCTCAAATTCGAGAAGCCGCCCGGCAAGCCTACATCGACGACTTTATCGAAACCCTACCCGATGGATACGAAACCCAAGTGGGCGATCGTGGCGTGCGGCTGTCTGGCGGTCAAAAGCAGCGGCTATTCATTGCCCGCGAGCTGTTTCGCCAGCCGCGTTTGTTGATACTGGACGAAGCGACCAGCGCCCTGGATTCGGAATCGGAACGCTTCATTCAACAAAGTATCGACGCACTTAAAGGCCACACCACTGTCATCATCATTGCGCACCGTCTATCGACGATTCGCAATGTGGATACCGTCTACGTCTTGGAAGCCGGGCGTATCGTGGAAAGCGGCCCCTATGAGCAATTGCGGACGTGCAAAGGCTCACGATTTGGTCAGTTAGTTGACATGCAGGCACTCTGATCAGTCAATAACTTAAGAAGCGATCCAAAAACGAATGAGAACCGCGGCAAGCGCTTCGGCGACAACCATTTTGGGGAGAGGCAATCGTAGCTGGACTCGCCAGAGTTCAGTTTTTGCACCAACGAGAAACGACAACCGTAAACGCCGCCTTTAGAAGTCACATCTATGCTAAACAACAAATCTATCCTGATCACCGGAGGCACAGGTTCCCTAGGCAAGGAACTCGTGAAAACGATCTTTGCAAAGTGGCCCGATGTCCGGCGGGTGGTTGTTTACTCTCGCGATGAGCAGAAGCAATTCCAAATGGCGCAGGAGTACCCTAGCTCTCAGTATCCGTCGTTGCGCTTCTTCATCGGGGACGTCAGAGACCGAGAGCGACTCGAGCGGGCACTAACAGGTGTTGATTACGTCGTTCATGCTGCGGCAATGAAACATGTTCACATAGCTGAGTACAATCCCGACGAATGCGTTAAAACAAATGTGGGCGGAGCCGAAAACGTCATTGAAGCGTCATTGAAGAGCGACATTACCCGCGTAGTCGCACTCTCGACCGACAAAGCCTGTGCTCCCATCAATCTTTATGGTGCGACAAAGCTGACATCAGACAAGCTTTTTATCGCGGCTAACAACATTCGCGGCAAGAAAGACATTCGTTTCTCGGTTGTCCGCTACGGAAATGTAATGGGGTCCAACGGTTCGGTGATCCCGTTCTTTCTAAAACGCAAACCATCAGGCATCCTACCAATCACTTCGCCTGATATGACCCGCTTCAACATTTCACTTCGCGAAGGGGTCGACATGGTCCTACATGCTCTTGAGCATGCCTGGGGTGGAGAGCTATACGTCCCAAAGATTCCCTCCTATCGAATCATGGAATTGGCGGAAGCAATCGGCCCCGAGTGCGAACACAAAGTCATCGGAATTCGCCCGGGTGAAAAGGTGCACGAAGAGATGATTACTCCTTCGGACTCATTTACCACTTACGACCTTGGCAGGTATTACGTCATCCTGCCGCAAACTCCGAATTGGAACTTGCAAGAGTTTCTGACGCAGTTCGATGCTCATCCGGTAGAGCCGGGCTTCAGCTACTCTTCCGGGGAGAACGACAAATTTCTGTCCGTTGCAGAAATTCGCGAATCAATTCGTCAACATGTCGACCCAGCTTTTAAAGTCTAAGGCATGATCCCCTACGGCAAACAATCAATCACCGAATCTGACCTGAGCGTCGTCACCGATTGCTTGCAATCAGGATGGCTGACAACCGGTCCCAAAGTGGCGGAATTTGAACAGCGGTTCGCCGAGTTTGTCGGTGCCAAACACGCGGTTGCCGTCTGCAACGCCACTGCGGCGCTACACTTGGCAATGCTTGTGGCCGAAGTCGGGCCCGGAGATCGGGTCATTACCAGCCCCAACACGTTCGTCGCGTCCGCGAATTGCGCCGCTTTCGTTGACGCCAAGCCGGATTTCGTGGATATCGACCCGGTTTCGTACACCCTCTGTCCCAAGGCCTTGGCGCAACACTGGACTAGCGATGTCAAAGCGGTCGTTGCCGTTGACTATGCCGGCCAAACCGCCGACATGCCTGCTATCGCAAGGGTCGCTCGTGATCGCGGCGCAGTTGTCATCGAAGACGCCTGTCATGCGGTCGGTGGCCAATTCGAACACGATGGGACCCTCCATCGTGTAGGCGGACATTCATGGGCCGACATGACAACTTTCAGCTTCCATCCCGTCAAGACAATGACGACCGGGGAAGGCGGCATGATTGTGACGGATTCGGAGATCTACGCTGAACGGGCACGTACCCTGCGAACGCACGGGATCACTCGGCAGCCCGACGAATTTATTGGCCTTGGGGAGCCAGCGTTGAATGAGCGTGGCCCATGGTACTACGAGATGCGTGAACTCGGTTTCAACTACCGGCTCACCGACTTTCAATGTGCTCTCGGGCTTAATCAACTCTCACGTCTGCCTGAATTCATATCGCGACGCCGCGAGATTGTGGCGGCCTACAACGAAGCGTTTGCTGATATCGAAGTAGTTAAAACCCCCGCACTTCGGAACCCCGCCGACCGATCCACCGCCTCCTGGCACCTCTACACCCTTCAAATTGACTTCAAAAAGCTGGAGATGACCCGAAGTGATTTCATGCGTGCCTTGGCCAACCGCGGCGTCGGCAGCCAAGTGCTCTACATCCCAGTCCACTTGCAACCTTGGTATCGCGAGCAGTTCGGCTATGAACTGGGCAAGTGCCCACACGCAGAACAGCTCTACTCAAGAACGCTCAGCTTACCACTCTTCCCGGGAATGTCAGAAGCGGATATTCACATGGTGGTTGAGACAGTCAAAGGACAGTGTCGCATCGCTGCAAGAACAAGCCGATGATCATTGCCGTGATCCCAGCGCGAGGCGGAAGCAAACGCCTGCCTGGCAAGAACATTCGAGATTTCTGTGGCCAGCCGATCATTAAATACTCAATCACCGCGGCGATCGACTCGGGCGTTTTTGACCGTGTGATAGTGACGACGGACTCGCAGGAGATCGGCGATGTCGCAAAAGCATGCGGAGCAGAGATTCCGTTCCATCGGCCTGCTGAACTCTCGGATGATCATACGCCAACGATTGCAGTGATTCGGCATGCCGTTGAAACACTTCAGCAAAGTGGCGATGCCGTTGATTTTGCGTGTTGCATCTATGCAACCGCGCCGTTCGTGCAGAGCGACGATCTAAAACAGGGCTTGAAGCAGTTGCAGTCGGGAGATGGAGAATTCGCTTTTCCAGTCACGACCTTCCCGTTTCCAATTATGAGATCCCTCAAGATTGATGACGACCAAATTAAAATGATTTGGCCTGAACATGAGATGTCACGTTCCCAAGATTTGGTTGAAGCGTGGCACGACGCTGGACAATTTTATTGGGGTACTAGCGAGGCGTGGAAGACGGCCAGCGGACTGTATTCTGCGAACTGTCTGCCGATTCGCATTCCACGTTGGCGAGTGCAAGACATCGACACCGAAGAAGACTGGAATCGCGCTCAACTAATGCATCAAGCCCTGTGCGGAAAACCGGGCTCTTGAATCTCGTGATTCGCGTTGATGCCTCGGCAACGATTGGCGCAGGGCACGTCATGCGATGCTTGGCGCTCGGTCAAGCTTGGCAAAATGCCGGGGGCGACGTGACGTTCGCGTACGCCAAAATTTTGGAGTCGATTGCGGACAGGGTCCGCCGAGAGGGCTTTGAACTAGCAAATATCGATTGCGAAATCGGCTCTGAAATCGACGCAAAACAATTGCTTCGGGTTACCCACGATCGTCAAGCCGACGCGCTCGTTATCGATGGCTATCGCTTTAGCGTCAACTACCACCAAATGCTTCAGGAGTCATCGTTCACCACGCTTGCCATTGATGATCACGGTCACCTCCCTGAATACCGAATGGACTTTGTGCTCAATCAAAATCTTGGCGCGTCCTCAGACCTGTATCCAAACGTTGCGCCGCATACTGAACTGCTGCTAGGTACTGAATTCACACTGCTGCGACAAGAATTCACCAATGCTTCACATCCAGACAAAGCCAACAGTGACGAATTCCGTATTCTTGTCACTCTTGGTGGCGCCGATCCCGACAACATATTGGACATTGTCGCCGAAGCGCTAACAAAACTGGCCGATTCAAACCTTCGCTTCCGGTTGATCTCAGGAACGCTGAACGACAATCATGACAATCTGGTTGCCAGCGTCCAGGCGGATTCAAGATTCGAGGTCGTGCGACATGTCGACGGCATGAGCGACGCTTACGAGTGGGCGGACTTCGCAGTTTGTGCAGGCGGTAGCACGAACTGGGAGATGTGCTGCTTCGGAATTCCGCGAGTCGTAATCGTCTTGGCAGAGAACCAAGAACTGATTGCGGAAGCTTTACAAGACCAAGGGATCGCCCTGAATGTTGGTGACACAAAAGGTCTGTCAGTAGACAGCCTTTGTGACATCATTGAGTCCACAATCTCGAACACTGATTTTCTGGAATCATCGGCGCGAATCGCCAGAGCGACGGTGGATGGACGCGGGGCGCAACGAGTTGTCCAACGGATTCGCGAATCGAAATCGTCCGTAAATAAAAGTGCGCCGCAACTCGGTTTGCGACCTGCGACATATGAGGACTGGCGAATTCTCTTGGAGTGGCGCAACGATCCAGAAACTCGCTCGGCAAGTCGGCAATCGAAGTCCGTTACAGAGACCGATCACTGCCAATGGCTAAAAACCATTCTTGCATGTGACGCAAATCAAATGATGATAGCCGAAGTGAATGGACAACCAGTTGGGACTGTACGTCTAGACGGCACGGATCCCTCTGTGATCTCATGGACTGTAGCACCAAATTGCCGCGGGAAAGGATACGGAAAACAGATGGTGAAATTGATGATTCGCAATACGGACCGTCGAATTAATGCGGTCGCCCGAACATCAAACTTAGGCTCCTGTCGTATCGCAATTGCGGCGGGTTTCCGAATCACTAAAAGTGATCAGGAGTGGACGGAATTCACTTACGTCCCGGAGCGCACTAATGACTAGTAAAAACTCGACAATGTCCGTCTACATGATCGCTGAATTGTCCGCGAACCATGGGGGAAGTCTCGAACACGCATTGAAGACGATTCGGGCGATGAAGGATGCTGGTGCGGACGCGGTCAAGCTGCAGACTTATACGGCTGACACGCTGACAATCGATTGTGATCGCGACGAATTCAAAGTTGGAACCGGAACGCTTTGGGAAGGTCGTACTCTGTACGATCTTTACGAAGAAGCTCATACGCCATGGGGTTGGCACGAAGCTCTATTCGCCGAGGCAAACAATTTGGGAATGGATTGTTTCTCGACTCCATTCGATAACTCTGCGGTCGATTTCCTGGAGCAATTTGACCCACCCTATTACAAAGTTGCTTCCTTCGAGCTCGTCGATCTACCGCTAATCGAATACATCGCTTCCAAAGGGCGTCCAATCATCATGTCCACCGGCATGGGATCCCTTGCCGAAATCAGCGATGCAGTCGACGTGGTCAAGGCATATGGTGTCCCACTGACACTGTTGAAATGCACCAGTGCCTATCCTTCACCGCCCGAGTCCATGAACCTCCGCACGATCAGCCACTTGGCAGAAGCCTTTGGCGTCCCCACGGGGTTGTCGGATCATACGCTCGGCATCGCAGTGCCAACGGCGGCTGTCGCAATGGGTGCGACAGTGATTGAAAAGCATTTCACTCTCGCGCGAGAACAGCCAGGACCAGACAGTGCATTTTCATTGGAGCCACATGAATTCCAGGCAATGGTTGATGCCATCCGAGTGACCGAAAAAGCACTTGGCAAAGTCTGCTACCAACGCACCGAAAAGGAACAGGCCAGCACGGCATTTCGACGTTCACTGTTCGTCGTCCAGAACGTGGAGGCCGGAGAAACTTTCACCAGCGAAAACGTGCGTTCCATTCGCCCCGGCCACGGCATGCCGCCCAAATTTCTAAAACAGATACTTGGTCGATACGCGAAGACCAAGATCGCTAGGGGCACCCCCCTTTCCCAATCCATGATCATCTGAGAAACAAACTGGAGCTTCAGTTAGGAATTTTTTTCACCAAAAGATTCCTCGCAGTCTGATTGCAAGGGTCAGTTCTCAAATACTTTTCGTCAGTTGA
Organism: Rhodopirellula sp. UBA1907; assembly: GCF_002337565.1. Lineage (NCBI taxonomy): Bacteria > Pseudomonadati > Planctomycetota > Planctomycetia > Pirellulales > Pirellulaceae > Rhodopirellula > Rhodopirellula sp. UBA1907. The sequence goes on from NZ_DDGH01000094.1 coordinate 213,276, forward strand.
AAGAATACCGTAGTGAGCTTTAAATCGACGATTAATCGGCAGGATATCTTACTCCGTTATCAATCTGGCGAAAACATTAGCAGGTTGCTCCGCGATGAGGAAGGAAATAACACCGAGGGTATAGTTGAGCTAGCATATGACTTGCAGTCAGGCTCCTATATTGAAGCATTGAATGACCCGGAGGTGCTGCAGTTTAAAAGAGACTACGGAAAGTTGATTGCATCGACAATCCGAGAGTTTTGTGAACCAGGTTCTATCCTTGAAGCTGGTGTCGGTGAAGCAACCACTCTTGCGTTTGTACTCCAGGTCCTGACGGAAACAATTTCATTTGGCTTTGACATTTCGTGGTCGCGAATCTGGGTCGCCAAACAGTGGATTCAATCGCAAAACATCGCTAAAGACACAAGCCTATTTACAGCAAGCATTTTCGCCATTCCGCTTCCTGATAACTCAATCGATGTTGTTTACACGTCGCATTCGATAGAGCCGAACGGCGGCATGGAAGAGGCTGCAGTCAAGGAGCTATATCGGGTGGCACGCAAGTACGTCATCCTCCTGGAGCCTGCTTACGACTTAGCGTCGCTTGAGGCAAAGGAAAGAATGAAGTCCCATGGTTATTGTGTTCATCTGTTCGATGTGATTCAGCAACTTGGACTGCCTGTTGAACGCCATGAACTATTCCCTTTAACGATATCTTCGATGAATCCAACGGGTGTTACCATCATACGCAAACCCGCTGAAGAAGCTTTAATGCCGAAATTCGTCTGTCCTGTGACTGGCGGCATTTTGACCGAATTTGGAGGTGCGTTGCATTCACATCAGCACCTGGCAGCGTATCCAATCATTGGAGGGATCCCCTGCTTACGCGATGAAAGTTCTGTACTAGCTAGTGCAATCTCGAGTTTCCCAAAGTTGTAGCGGGCAATTTCCCCGAATCAAGAACGCGTAAATCTGTTGGTTTTGTACGTAGTCCAGCTGCTTCCCCCCTACGTTTAAAGGATCCAATAACCCATGGATTTCATGAAGAAAGTGTGTGTAAGCCTGCTGTGGAAGTCGGAGTTGGGCTGCACCAATTTGTCAAGATTGCTACGCAAACGCCGTGTAAAAATGGCATCGTGGCAATTAATTCATCTCGCGCAAAGAAATACTGACCTAAACGGCAGGCACTCGAATCAAAGAGCATTTGTCGTCGGTACCGGACCATCGCTCAGCAATCTTGATCTCAGCTTGCTAAAGGGAGAGATTACCTTTGGGCTCAACAGCCTCTTTCGACATTCGTGCATAGAACAGTGGAGCCCAACCTATTACTGCATAAATGACCCTAGCTGGTGGTTGTCCGATGGAGTGCCAGGGAAAATGAACGAATACCTTAGCGAAGTCGTGAGCTCAGTCCCCGGATCGACCTTTCTTGTGTCGACAGAAGCAAAAGAATCAGTAAGTGCCGGACAGCTCCCTCAAGACAAAACACGCTTCGTCCATTTTTCGGGTGCTGCAGATGATGGCCTATTTGATTGGCCGAGGCTCGATAGTGCACTACCTGGCTCAAAAAACATTGCTCAAACTGCACTGCTTGAGGCGTTGGCGATGGGATGTAATCCAATTTATCTGATTGGGTGCGATCACTCCTTTGAGACCTTAGATGGAAACTGGGGGCATTTCTATGAAAATGCTCCTAAGGAAAGAAACGATAGAGAGGCCGACGTCGAATCGTTTCACGAATTCATTTATCTATTGATGAAGGGGTACCGTCACGTACGCAACCTCGCATCATCTCGCGATGTACAGATCTTCAATGCAACGGGAGCTGGCAGGCTCGACGTTTTTCCTAAGGCTGATTTTGAGTCCCTGTTCAAGTGAGCCACCCAATGCACTTTGAAAGACAGCCTTGATTTAAACGCGGCGATGAGCCGTAGTTCCTTTGCCCCCGAACTTAACATCGCCTTTCCACGTAGTGATCTTCGTGATACCAACGAGCGAATCCTCTGAGAAACTATCTGGGAGACCCGATAGCGGAAAGGGCGTAAAACTTGGACAATTTGGCTTTCGCCGCAACGCAGTGGATCGCGATGAATGCGGAAAGACGAACTTACAAGTCTGATGTTTCCGATGAACAATGGCAATTGATCGGGCCCAAACTTGAACGTTTGACGCCGCCCGGTCACCTTGGTCAGCCACGCAAGGCTGATCTTCCTCCTTTCGTTGTTCTCAACATATCTGTTAAAAAGAATGCCGCTTTTGGAGAAGGTGGTATAGCAGTCCCGGACTTCTGAAGGAGATCGGTTCTTTGGTGCGACGTACGTTGGTAACTCCGTCGCAATCATGTTGATTGGCAACTCACGGGATGTTTACAACCTGGAAATAGCCCGTGCTGCTTGCACAACCAATTCGCTGAGCGATATTTTGTTCATTTGCGGTAAAGCGTTAGCTTTTCTAGTTATTTAATTGGGTGTAGAAGGTGCTGTTTTACGTATTTCGAATCTGTCGTTACGATTGGCAGCTCCAAGTAACACGTCAAAACTTGCGGTTTTAATCATGTACACACTACGCCTTTAGGTTTGCCGGATTCAGATTAGGTAGTTCACCGGCCGCTTGAGAAACCTTAAGTTTGTCGAACTAAGTTCCACCTGCGATGATGTTGTATTCGAGAGACGCGTCTTGACGAGCTTTTTGCCTACTCGCTTACCGTGAGCTAATTGGCTCTTGCAGTTGTTTTTACTAATGAATGTTATTTTGGCGTGATACGATAGTGAAGGTGTATGTTCACTTCTGGAAATCTGAAGCACTGTGCCCTGGTGGGAATTTCGGCGACGAAATCAATCCCTGGTTGTGGAGTAAATTGCTGCCTAATCAAGTTTCGCACGACGAATCCGAGAGCCTCCCGCTTTTGTGTGGCATTGGAACGCTAATTAACGAGGATTTGCCGCAGGATCGAGAGGTAATAATTTTCGGATCCGGGGCAGGATATGGTTCTGTACCGAAATTGAGCAGAAATTGGGAAGTGCTAGCCGTCCGCGGCCCTCGGACGGCGGACGCGCTCGGATTGGATCGTTCGTTCGCAGTAACAGACAGTGCTATTCTTGTTAGGAGCGTTTTACCTCGCAGGAGTGGGGAGGCCTCCTCGCAGCGCCGGCCAGCATTTTTCCCGCATTGGCAAACGCCTTTTGCTACGTGGAGGCGGGCGTGTGAACTTTCTGGTATCGATTTTATCGACCCCGCCGATCCCGTCGAAAAGACATTCGAGACAATCAATAATGCGGAATACGTGATCACCGAGGCAATGCATGGTGCAATTGTTGCAGATTCATTACGTACGCCGTGGATTCCAGTCTTGACCCGTTGCTCGATCAATGAATTTAAGTGGCTGGACTGGTGCGATTCAATGGATATCCGTTATAGACCAAGGTATTTTCATTTCAGACGCTTTACATTAAATCAGCCCCCGATTCGGGTGGCTGCCGAGCACGCAGCAGCATTCCTACTTAGATCCTGCAGGCTAGAACATTCGATGCTAAGCCAAGATCCGGTTCTCGAGCGTAATGAATCTCGTATGCTTGACAAGCTCGATTACCTGAAACGCCACTTAAGTGACAGCCCATGAACAAGAAACGGATCCAGGCAATGGAGCGATTGAAATCAGTTATACCCAAATCACTGCTGATCAGAATTCAAAAGCAGTTTGGGGCGTCTGACATTCATCGATGGAAAGATATCGAGAACATTTATGAAGACTGGGAGGAGAGAACTGAGATAATGGCATCTTGGATCCCGGAAAACTCGTCAGTACTTGAGTTCGGTTGCGCGAGAATGGTACTCAAGAAGCATCTCGCGCCAGGATGTATTTACACACCATCGGATATTGTAGATCGCGGGCAAGGGACGCTCGTGATGAATCTCAACGAAAAACCGCGCGAACTTCCAAAATACGATGTCTTCTTCTTCAGTGGCGTGCTCGAGTACATTCACGATTTAGATTGGCTTCTGAGTGCATGCACCGTATCTTGCAAGTCACTGATCGCGTCTTATGCGATCAGCGACGACACACCCGTCGCAGAGCGGCGAAAGCACGGATGGATAAACGATCTAACTCGAATCGAGTTTTCGCGACTGCTCGATTCGAAAGGATTCGTCGTCATGGAGCAATCTGAATGGCGGAACCAGATTCTCGTAAGGGCCGACCGTCAAACGAACAGAGCTTAAAACGTGCTTGCAATTTCAGTCGAACAAAAAAGCGTCTCATCGTGGATGGCCTAAGCCGACCCCGCAGCACTGGCGTCACCCTAGCCCTCATCAGCTACAATGGAGCCTTGAGGGTTGAAGAAACTTTGAGGCACATTGCTGAGCAAGAAGTTCCAGAGAACATTGCGTGGGAACTGATCGTTGTCGATAACAACAGCTCGGACGCCACTCAACTGATAGTGAGCAGATCTTGGCCCCAGAGGTTGCAGGGGCGCCTGAAAATTGTGAACGAGGACCGACAAGGAGCAATTTTTGCAAGGCAGCGTGCGATCCGAGAAGCAAGATACGAGTACCTCTCCTTCGTGGATGACGACAACTGGATTTCTCAGAACTGGATAAGCGAAATTTTTCGACTATTCGAATCAAATCCAGAAGTCGCCATAGTGAGCTGCCCTTCTGAATACGCCTTCCCTTCGGAAGCACCTTCCCACTGCAAGCATGTCTGGGGATGGCTCGCTGTTGGTAGCCAGGTAGACACTAAAGGAATCATCAAACAGCGCCCAGCCGCTTTCTGGACGGCAGGGTGTTCGTTCAGGCTATCAGCCGTTGATTCAATATCCGAAGAAAATTTACAATTTTGCTTGACTGGCAGGACCGCAGAAAAGCGGAGCGGCGGCGAGGATCACGAGCTTTGCATGTTCCTCAACATGCTTGGCTACGGTGTGTTCTTTGCAGACTCGATTTCTTTCAAACACGCAATTCCAAGTGCACGCCTTACGGTATCGTCAATAGAACAAACGCTAAGTGAGAGCACGCGGTGCCATGTTGTCCTCGAGGTGTATCGGGAATTCATAAGAAGCGGATCGGCTTTTCGGTTATTTCCATGGATTGTTAAAGAAACGCTCGGCTTCACCCAAGCGTACCTAAAATACTTGGTTAAGCTTGTTGTCTTCCAGCAAGAGCCACTTTCACCAAACCGAGTAGGAGTCCTTGTGCGATACGGCAGGATTCGTGGCTTGTTTGTTCACTGGAAGGACATTTCAAAAGCAAGAGCAAATATTGAATTCATTGCAAAGTCGAAAAGCAATAAGTAGTTGGTTTGGTGCGATATGCCGTGATGCAAATGCTGCGAACTTACCCACCTATATCGGCAACAGTTTTAGTTCAAGAGCTACAATCGTCGATGAACTTAAGAGCATTTGTTGATATGAGGGCATGGACTTTAGTATCGTCATCGCCCGGATGGCTTGTTCACTACGCATGCTATACGTTGACCTGTTACGAACCATGACCAAAACCAATAAGTTTGTGGTGATATCGGAAGAATTTCCGCCCCGCAGCGGCGGAGTCGCCAGATTTTCTTTTGACATTTGCAAGCAACTGGATGTGCAAGGTCGCTTGGTGCAAGCTATCTCACTCGAGAGAACGCCTATCGAACAGGCCGGGTTTCCGTTTTGTCATCTGCCGCTGGCGACGCGTACCAATTGTAATGGGGATAGTTTCTGGCCGTTCCGGAAAATAAATTCGGCCTTGTTCCGCGTTCAGCAAGAATGTGAATACCGTTTCTCCAACACACTGCTTTGTCATCTTGATCAGTTGCGAGTTGACCACGGTCAGTTTACGGTTTGGTTAACCTACACAGTCCATCACCCAAACCTGGTTCGCCGGGTCCTCCAAAAGGGCGGCTTTGAGTACTGGCTGCTTTTCCATGGCCTTGACTTAATTGACGGCGAACGAGCATGCCAACCGGTTGGACAATGGGTCAAAAAAGCGGAACGTATTGTCTTTAATTCACAAGCGACGCAGAGGCTTTACGGCGAGCTGGGATTCGAGCGAAATGCAAACGAGTCGGTTTGCTATCCAGGCGTGGACGCCACTGCAGCACTAGCCAGTATCGAGAAGGAGCCCGATTGCATTTTCGACAAACTTCCAACGCAGTGCAGGGAAACATTCATCATTTCCTCCGTTTGCCGCCTCGTTCGTCGCAAAGGGCTTGATTTGGCAATTCAGGGCGTTGCCGAGTTGCTCAGGACCAACCAGGACTGCTATTTCGTCATCGCAGGCGATGGCCCGGAACTTCAGTCACTCAAATCGCTCGTGCACTCGATGGGACTGGAACAACGAGTACTATTTCCTGGGCAGGTCTCCGATGCCGAGAAATTCAGCCTTCTGCACCACTCGGATTTATTTTTGATGCCCAATCGATGTCTCGGTGGACGTGACTTCGAAGGATTCGGAATCTCGTTTGTTGAGGCTGCCGTTGCTGGAACGTGTACCATCGGCGGGAAACACGGCGGAGCGTGCGAAGCGATCGCGGATCAAACCACCGGTTTTCTCGCTGAAACCGACGACGCCGCGGAGGCGGTGGAAAAGATTCGTCTTTTAGTTGCCGATCTATATCGGAATCCTTCAAAGCGGATTGCATTGGGGCAAGCGGGTAAGCAGTTGGCATTGGAAAAGTTTGACACTTCCAAAGTCATAGAGCATTTACTGCGAGAGACCTTCGCATGAGCAACATCGCCCCTCAACTTCTCGACTCAATATGTCATCATGCTTCAAGTCCCGCACCGAACACTCTGTTTCAGTTTGCATCAAAAGTAGCGACAGCCAACGAGATCAATTGCCGCACCGCGTCACCAACATCGGATCTGGTGATCGTCGTCGACTATAGGAACGGGTAAAGCTGCAATGCAACTGAAGATTTCCGTGGTTATTCCCTGCTACAACAACGAAGCGCACCTGGAACGCTGTATCGATAGCGTACTTGGTCAAATAAGCGTTGAGCCGGAAGTGATCATTGTGGATGACGGGTCGCAGGACGATTCAGAGAGGGTGCTGAACCATTTCGAATCGAGTTGCACAGTCGTCCGGCAGCGTAATGGAGGAGCGTGCCGTGCTCGAAATGCGGGGTTGGAGATGGCACAAGGCGAGTTCGTCAAATTCCTGGATGCCGACGACTATCTTGCTCCGGGCGCACTCGAACGACAGGTTTCACAATTGCGATCGTTCGAGCGAAATGATGTTTCAGTGTACGGCGATGTTGATTGGATCGATGCGTCGGGTGATGTTGTCTCTCAATCGAAGCGGTTAGGTTGCGATGATTTGAGATCTGGTGAAGGCAGTCTTGCACTACCACTTACGTCGGCTCCGCTTCACTACACGGACCAAGTCCGACGAGCGGGCGGGTTTGATCCGCGATTGCCTCGAGCGCAAGAGTTTGATTTGCATATGCGAATGTGGTTTGCCGGAACGGATTTTATGTATCGCCCTGGCTTGGTCTACTACTATCAGCAGCACGATGGACCACGTGTCAGTTCGCAAGATAAGAACGAGGCGACTTACCAGGCTAGGCTGGAAGCTTACAGGCGTTATTTGCTCGCCGCCAATGAGATTGCTGACCCGTGTGTCAAGGAAAAGGTGCGACTGGAGTTAGCCCGGGCGTTGTGGTCACTCGGCCGGTTGGCCCTTCGAAGCGGTGTGCGCAAACCGGTCGTCGATGAGATCTTTGCGGAATCAAGAAACATCAGCGGGCGCGGTGCAATGACTGGGAGCGGTGCCTACCGCTTGCTGAGCCTGGCCGTTGGACCGAGGAAAAGTGAGGCCTTGATATCCCTCCTAAAACGGATCTGACCGCCGCTGGCCTTTGCGAAAACTGGCTTGCATCACGAAGCTCGATTAAACAAACGCGTTGGTTTACCGCATTTCGGTATGACCCTACCTGAAAAACAAAAGGACCGAAGCGATCGCCGGAGCGGCAAACGGTTTCCCGATGGCCTCTACGAGTTTCTGTGGCATGCTATTGAGATTGCAGCTATCTGCAAACCACCATCCTTTGAATGTTTGCGATTGAGTCACCGCCGCAAATCTCTGGCAATTCCCATTGCTGCGGCCGGTGAATAACACGCTGACTCGGCGAACGCGTCTTCAAAAAACTGTTTCGTGCTATTCAACTCGTACACCTTTTTCCTGCTTTTTTGCACGGTTGTATCTGGATATTACCTGATACCCGGCTGGACAGCTCGGAAGTTGCTTCTGCTCGTTGCGAGCTACTTTTTTTATGCGGCGTGGAACCCGCCGTTTGTCTCGCTACTCGTTTTGTCCACGGTTTTGGATTGGTTTGTCGCTCGACGTATCAATGCATCCGTCGTTGGGTTTGAGAGGAAGTTTTGGCTCGGGATAAGCCTTCTTGTCAATTTAGGACTGCTCGTATTCTTCAAGTACAGTGGGTTCTTGCTGGAGAATTTTGCAAATTTCATGAATATGCTGGGCGTCGCATATTCCCCCGCTAGGTTCGATATCATTTTACCGATGGGGATCTCGTTCTATACGTTCCAGACACTTTCCTACAGCATTGACGTCTACCGAAGAAAGCAGTCGCCGTGCGACTCCTTCCTTGATTACGCACTGTACGTGACATTTTTTCCGCAATTGGTTGCGGGCCCCATTGTTCGGTCGGACGAATTCCTTCCACAGTGCAGGGATGCCAAGAAGCTTGATTTGAATATGCTTGGCCTCGGGCTGGTGCTGATGATTGTGGGTATGTTTCAAAAGGTCGTTGTTGCGGACGCGCTCTTGGCGCCAGCGGTCGACCGGGTTTTTGGTGCGATGGAATCTCCAAATTTCATTGCCGCTTGGTGCGGGACGCTGGCGTTCACTGGGCAAATATTTTGTGACTTCTCAGGTTACTCCACGTGTGCCATCGGGGCCGCGATGTGCTTGGGGTTCGTGTTGCCGCGAAACTTTCATGCACCATACGCTGCCGTTGGGTTTTCAGATTTTTGGCAGCGTTGGCATATCAGCTTGTCTTCCTGGTTGAGAGACTATTTATACATTCCCTTGGGGGGCAATCGAAGTGGTACGTGGGGAACGTATCGAAATTTAATGCTCACCATGCTGATTGGCGGTTTGTGGCACGGCGCAAGTTGGACGTTCGTCGCTTGGGGCGGATTGCACGGACTGTTCCTCATCGGGGAACGCTTGATCCGGCATTCGATGTCGGGTTGGTCAGCACTATTGGGCACTGGCATTTCGAGGTTGGGCCTGCAATTTGTCACGCTGTTTCTCGTATGTATTACCTGGGTGTTCTTTCGAGCCGAGAGTTTCAGCCAGGCGAACCTGCTTCTTTCCTCAATGTTTTCCCCGTTCGCGACAGGTGACTCACTTGACAGACGTTCGGTGGCGATCGTTTTGATGGCTTTCGCTGCGATCTTATTTGGGCACCAATGGACGAGAACGACGCCGCTAGAAAATAGATTGGCCCGAATGCCTGCTTGGGCCTGCGTAGCGATGGTAGGTGGAATGTTGTATTCGACGTTGACCATGCCCGGGCAAGACCGGGCGTTTATCTATTTCCAATTTTAAAGAGCATGTTGGAACATCAGGTCAAGAATCGATCATGGGCCGCCACCGTATTCGCTGCTGCTCTGCTCGCCGCGACTGGCGTAGCAACAAATGAGGTTTTGCTGAGGGCTTCGTGGCACCGCCCGTCGCTGGTGAGCGACGCCGATCTATGGTGTTCTCAGCGAGCGCGAATCGAGAGTGTTGATTCATCGCGGACGGTGCTTCTGCTGGGTGCCTCCCGGATGCAAACAAACATCAATCTAAACACACTCTCGGAAATTCGACCAGAATTGGACTTTATCCAGCTTGCGATATCGGGCCGCGGTACAAGTTTTCCAGTCTTTCAAGACATCGTGACCAACACTGATTTTTCGGGCCTTGTTCTTATCTCAGAGACGGAGTCCACGCTTGCCTCGGATTCGCTGTCGCAATCCGATTTTGTACAGCACTTCCATCGCGTTTGGTCTTTGGACCGGGCACTGAACCGAAGTATCGCGAATGAAGTCCAGGGAAGATTCGTATTCCCCAATCCCAATAGCAGTTCATTGAGGTTGTGGGGCAATTTGTTGGTCGAGAGAGAAGCACCTGAACCAATGCATGTCATGACGGATGCGAGAAGGCAACAGTACTCTGATTTTCAGATCCCAGGTGTAGTGGAACGCGTCAATTCGCTGCGGGCGTCGAGCGTTTCGCCTGAGCCTGCAAATGCGGTCCTCGAGGATGGAAAACTCGCAACAGCAAAGGTGGGCGAGAAATCGTGGGTGGACAAGGTGACCGCCAAATGGGGCCCATCGATCGACAAGTTTACCGATCGAGGCGGAAGGGTCGTGGTTGTCAGGATGCCCGTTTCTGAGCCTCGCCGAATCTCGGAGTCGAAAGAATTTCCGCTCGAAAAGTTTTGGATGCCTGCGATGCGGACACTTGGAGTTGAATCGATTCACTGTTTCGAGCACGATGAACTTTGCGACTTCGACTTTCCAGACAGTTCGCACCTGGATTATCGTGACGCGTCAGCATTCACCAACTTGCTGTTAAATCGCTTGAATGCCCTGGTGGTAAAATCGATCCGCGTTACCGATGCTTCTCATCGAAATTAATTGGACAACGCAATATCATTGATGGCTGCAGGCATAAAAGCCTGCGAGAGTCGCAGAAACCAGGCAGGCAAAAGAACCACTGGGCGAAAGCGAAGGATCGTCATCACCTGACCTAGCCAAAATGCCTCACAGAAATAAGATCAGATTTGGGTAGCATTCGCTGTTTTAGCCCTGGTGAACTTGGTTCATAGTTCTCGCTAATTCGCATCCCCGTATCGCTGAGTCTTGGCGAAATGGGCGATCAGCTTTACCTGCTGGTTTTGGGGCACTGAGATGAAATAATTCACTCTTCGTGGATTTAAGAATAGCGGCTTGTGTGATTTTGAGTCGTCCGATAACTCTGCTATCGTATCGCGGAACAAAGACGAAGTGTGAGTCATGTTACTCAAATTATCAAATCCCAGGAATCGATTGAATGACGGACGGCGTTTACTTTTCAGCGAACGACGCAGTATTTCCTTGGACAAGAGCATTTCTTCAGAGTTTTCGCAGCACAAACCCAACCCTCCCGCTGTATCTAATTCCCTTCAATGATCAATACGAAAAAGTAATTGGAATGAAGCAGCAGTTTGATTTCAGGTTGTTTGATCATGAAGATTTACGATCGCTGGAATCGTTGGGAAATCGTTTTGAGCTCGGATATACGTCCTATGGGAAATACTGGTTTCGGCGATATGCCGCATTTTGGGGGCCGCTAGATCGATTTGCCTATTTTGACGCCCGGCAACTGATACTCGGGAATATTGCGCCTGCCTTCGCTGCTCTGGATCGACTAGATTTGGATTTAATTCATTTTGATACAGCAATCAACCAAGTTTATGAAGCGGGTCCACACCGTGAGAGTTTGATTTGCAACGGTCGAGCCCGTGGTTTCTTGTCAGGTGCTTGGCTTTCCAGACGAGGAGTTTTTTCATTAGAAGAATTCATAAGACTCGGTGAGGAGGCGTTGCAAATTCGAGACCAACTTAATCCAAGAAACTCGGACCAAGCCTTTATCAACTACTGCTGTGATCACAAACCGATTCGGATAGCACATATTGCTGATGTCTTTAGTGACGTTTGCCGTAGTGGTTGGGCACGTCAGCCTGGAGAGATCTACGAAGACAACGCCGGCGTCTTTCGTCTTTGGGATCATGGTGGTTTAGACCACAAGAAAAAAGTTTTGCTTGTGCATTGGGCGGGCATCAGGTTATCTTCCGCCATGGAACAACGTCGCCTTTTTAGAAAGTTTCTCCTCTCTGACCAGCCGTTGCCGCAACAATGCCTGGCTTGGTTACGTGATGCCCTTTCGAGTACTCCAGCGTTTTTGAAAGCGTGGTTCCGAAGAAATCGAACTGTTAATGAGTTGTGGCATTCGTGTAGATTGCAGCGCAAATGAATCAACTACCCTCTGTCCTCCATATCCGATTGCTCTCATCTCAACAATGTTCTGTTCAAACGCGAATAAGGGCCTCGCTTTTGAAACGTCACGCGGCATTCCATTTTCGAACTGCTTCTGTCGTCAACAACAATGGATTTCAATCTTGCGGATCACGAGTAAATGCGTCTGACGGACGCTTTCGCTTGCGTGTTGTTTGGTTTGGCAAAGGCAACATTCACGAAAACTAAATCAGGTATTCGGATATTCTAGTTAGGACCGTTCAATTGACAGAAATGCTGTGCTGCTTCAAAGTGGATGAACAGGGGATCCGGTGTAAAGGAAACCTGGCTCACGCAACGGAAAAACAGTCCCTGGTCTGTGCTGATTGTGGTGAAAGCTTTTCTGTTGTGGGCGGGGTGCCGATGCTTCGGGAATCCTTGGATACAGAGCTTGATGCTGGAATGGACAATGATGTGTATGCTCGGCAAAGCAGAACCCGCTCACTTGCGGGAGAGAATTTGTATTTCGAGCAATCGGCCATCTTTTGGGATTTCTTACCTCAGTTTTGCAGGGAGCATGGTGTAGCTGGACCGTGTCTTGAGGTTGGTTGCGGAGTGGGAATGTTCGCTGATCGCGTGCCAAATTTTGTCGGTTTGGACTATTCCATGAACGCCTTGTTAGCCGAAGGCTTTGAAAGCCATGACCGCGTGTGCGCGAGCGGCCATGTGCTACCCTTTCAGGACGCGCAGTTTGAATTAATCTTTTCTCTCAATACGTATGAACACGTCCCCCATCTAGACCTTGCATTCTTGGAAGCCGACCGAGTTTTGAAGCCCGGAGGAAAGCTTGTTCTAAAACCGGCCTGGAATTGTTGTCAGTACAATTGTGACGGTGTCGGCTTTTTCCCGTATTCGCGACTCAGCATCAAAAACAGGTTGTTGAAGCTAGGCCTTCCCGTACTTCGTTCCAAGATCTACAAGGCCGCGACTCGATTACCAATTCGTTCAATGAGAGAATGCTTCATTTCCAGACCCAGAAAGCTCCGCTACGTTGAGTTGGAACCTCGCTTCGACCTCCTATGTAAAGTAGCTGATTCGGAGGCTTTCTCAGCGATTGACCCGTTTGACGCCATGAATTGGTTCATGGGAAAAGGATATCGTTGTCTGTCGCATGGAACACGAAAGTCGAGGATACTCGCAGGTCACGATATTGTGGTTCTGGCTAAGCCAAGCTAGTCGTCCAGGTCCGTATATCGTTCGGCGAATCCGTGCTTGACGAGCCAGCAATTTCCTTGGTGCAAGGAAACGATGTGTCATCCACTTACCGGAGACCAAGCAGCGAGTCGCGGCAGTTTCACGATCGCGGTGCTTAGAGATCAGTTATGCATGTTTCCTGCTACATCCAACCGATTCGAACGTTTGTTCCGACCACCGGCGCGGGCAAGCATATCAACTCGACGATTCTTGAGCTAAACAAGCTCGATGACGTTACTTGCAATCTACTGTGCTCGTCGCAGTGGTTGGTGGATGGAAAGCTTCCTGAGGTATGTCTACTCCGAGACTTTCCAACTTGCTCATTCCCGTTCAAAGAGCGGCACGCGGAATGGCTTTGGAAATTACTCCAAAGGCCGCAACTAGATCGCTGGGCTAAAGGCGCCGACTGGATCTATTCGGCCGCGGACGCGTTGCTGCCCGCTAAGGATATTCCGGTTGCGATCACCGTCTACGATATCCACCCGCTCGATCCCCTTTTTCCGGTCGATGACCAAAGGTCGCGAAATCAACAAGCGAAGCGGTGGAAATTTTGGGTTCCGAGGGCAATCGAACGCTCGGACGTTGTCTTCACAATCAGCGAGTTTTCGAAATCTCGAATGGTCGAGTTGCTTGGAGCGCCACCCGAAAAAATCGTTGTGGTGGGATGCGGCGTGGAAAGCTCTTTCTTCGATATCGCAACGGTCGATCCGACGGAGCTTAATGTCCGGGCTCCGCTCCCCTATGTGATCGTGGTGGGTGGACTCGGGTTTCGCAAAGCGGGCGATGTGGTGCTGGACGTCGCACGCCAGTTGACCCGGATCGGAAGCCCGCTCACGATTGTCGTAGCTGGGAACAACGAGCCGCAGTATCTTGACGAAGCGAAGTCGCTTCCAAATTTAGAGCTGTTGGGAAAGGTTTCGGACGACGAGCTTCCATCGCTTGTCCGCGGAGCATCGAGTCTTTTGATGTTGTCACGCTATGAAGGCTTCGGTATCCCACCCGCTGAGGCAATGGCGGCGGGGGTTCCCGTTGTGGTTTCAGCGACCACTTCTCTCCCAGAAGTGGTGGGTGAGGCTGGCATCCAGGTCGCATTGGATCGTCCGTCCAACGCCGCGGAATCACTTGAATTGTTACGTGTCGATTCGAAGCTACGAGAAAATCGGATTCAAGCTGGCCGCATCCGCGCGGATTCGTTGCGGTGGGAAAATGTTGCCGCAAGAATTCACGACAGGTTTCAGAGATAACGAAGGAACGGACGTGTGGTAGGTCCCAGTGGTGCCACCATGCGTCATGTGCATTAGCGTTTTCGCATTGCATTTCAGATTTTCGATAAGCTTTTGGAATGCTTGAACAAAAACCAGCCATCTACCAACAGAGCAACTAACTTGGCGACGAGTCTCCGTAGGGAACCGGGTTGGATTTTCAACCTGATCAACCCACAGTACCTTTTGTTTCTGGTCATTTTTGGCCAGCTGCTTTTTGCGACCGCCATTTGCAAGTACTTTGACCAATGGATCGGAATGGCTCCGCCGCTGGCATTTCCGTTCGAATCG
>NZ_DDGH01000094.1:228194-233862 GCF_002337565.1 Rhodopirellula sp. UBA1907
CGGCGGCAGGTGGTCGCCGCGATTGGATTAGCGGTGGTGATTGCGGGCACCTTCGTTTTTGCCAAGAAAGCGAGTCGCGAGCGTGATTCCATCTCCGCCGCGGAGATCGGGCTGGGGCTCATTCAGGCTGCTTTGGCCATGAAAATGATCTCCAGCGGGATGCTGGAATTCGGGGGCGCAGCGATCGGTGTTTGGCTCGGAATGTGGTACATGCGCTTTTACTGCCTGCCGAAATGGTTCATTGACCCGGCGAGAAGAATCGATGCGGTGGCTTGGGCGATGACCGCTGGATTGTTCGTGGTCGCGGTGTCTTCGTATTACGTTTACCTTCGCTCCCCCGGTGGTGCCATGGCGACTCACGGGCGATTGAATGGGATCACGGGAAACGCTCAGCATCTCGGGCTCGCTTTGGCATCCAGCATCGCAGCGCCGGTTTATCTGTTGAAAAAATACCGGTCGCGTGGATTCGCTCAGCAAGTTTCTTTCCTGGCGGTGATCTTGTTGACGGCGTACCTAGTGCTGTTGACCGGTTCCCGGATGGCGGCCGCCGGTCTCGCACTGGCGGTTGTGTTGCAAATGAAACCTCGCCTCATTATTCCTTGTTTATTCGCCTCGCTGCTGGCGGGTCTCCTCGCGGAACCTATCCTTGCGATCATTCGCGAAGATCAATACTTGTCAACGATCACCCGGACCAACAACACTCGCGGGGATGTTTGGATGACCCAGTGGCGTCAATTCACGGCGAACCCAGCGTTTGGAGTCACGCTTCGTGGCGATCGGCTGGGGTTTGCCGAAAGCTCTTGGCTGGGGCTTTTGGCCACGGTGGGTGTGGTTGGTATCCCCGGAATGTTGGTTTTCTTATTCGGGCTTTCGCAAGACGTTTACAAGCTTTGGCGGAAGGGGTTGAAGTTTCAGGGCGAGGGCTCCGCGGAGCTGATGTTCATTGCCGCGGGCATGTCATCCCTGTTGTTTTGCAGTTTCTTTGAGGCGTTCATGCTGGGGACGATCACAATGGCTTTGACGACGGTTTATTACTACGGGTTTGCGCTGTCGGGTTTGAAGCGGCTACGGGTGGTTTGATTCAGGTGCGGTCAGGGTTGTGCGGCTAGTGTAATTTTTTGGCTAAGGGAACACCGGAACAACATTTGTCGTTGATTGACGTGACTGGAGCTTGCAGACACAGGGCTGCGGCTCGAAGCCCCAGTCACGCATTTGCCGACGCCCCTCAGCATTGCGTTAAGAAGAAGCGAGAATCGGGGCTGGCGGCCAAACGGCTAACTTTAAATCGTTGTCCCAGTACGAATCAAAGCCAATCGCCCATCCGGTCCGCCCATTTGGATGCGGAATAGGCGTCGGCGAAGCATTGGGATCGTTTGCCGAAAGATGGAAGTTGGTTCGATTGGCTGGCTTCCCAAAGCGCATTTCCGAGAGAGCGAGGCTCACCTGATGCGACGATCCAACCGTTGTGGTGCGGACGTAGCATTTCGACCGCGCTGCCACAGGCGTCCGACGCGATCACGGGCAATCCCGCTGCACATGACTCTACCAGGATCAAAGGCCACGGATCGAAAAGGCTGGGAAGTACGAGAACCCCTGATTCGGTGAAACGCCGGAGCATTTCCTTCGGCTGTTGAAAACCGAGGTCGGTCACGCCTTCCGGTTCTTTGCCCGATAACATCGATGCCAACGGGCCCTGGCCGCAGCAAATCAATGACCAGGGGTTGCTTTGGCTTTCCGCACACCGTCGCCGATAGTTTCGATAAGCTTCCAGCAGGATATCCAAGCCTTTCTCCGGTGCGTACCGCCCCGCGAACAGAAACGACTTGGGCCAACCATCGGCCGAACGCGTCGAAAAGGTCTCCGCGAGTAGATCGTAGTCAACCCCGTACATGCCGCGGCGGATGCGACTGCGGTCCACACCCAATCGGATCGCGTACTGCCAAGAACGCTCACCGGTCACAATCACGCAATGCATTTTCCTGACGAACGACCCGACTTTCCATTTTGCCAAATATTGGCGGGGTGTGCCCCACCACGGCGTGTCCATCCCCATCGAAAACCGCACCTTCGTCAACTCGCGATCGCGAGGCAGACGACGGTAGGCGTCGACAAACCAGCCACACAGCAGCACCGCATCGGGTCGGTACGCGATGACCTCGTTCCGAATGGTCGTAAAGTTATCTCTTTCCTCGGGTTCCAGCAAACGGCACGAGAAACCGGCGGTCAGACGATCCTCGAAGGCGGCTTGAGATCCCCTACGCCCCGAAGCCCATGCGATGACCTTCAAATCGATGTCTGGGCGGGAAGCGAGTTCTCGGAAGCAAGCCGCCATGTATCCGGAAATGTCAGACCAGCAGATGACGATGCGCATCGTGTTTGAGTTTGAATTGAAGGAAACCAAATTGCTATCGATGGTCGAAGAAACACATTTCATTCATCAACCGGAACAACGCCATCACTTGTGACATAATTTACACAATCGCGTCAACTCGATCGGATCATGGCGGGACGTCCCGGACCATACCGCCGCTGTGTGATGCGTTGGCTGATTTGGGCCACCAAGTCAAATTGGCGACCGCTCGAGCCGCGGACCCTGCGATTTCTATGCAGCTTCCTGAACGGATTGTGGACATCGGGTTGGCAACGGAAGGTCGATTCCTGCGCCAGCGACCGGTGATCCGCGATTGGTCGAAATGGTTGGCCACGTGGTCCTCCGACTCGAACCCAATTGTACATGATCACGGGTTGTGGTTACCGTCCAATCATTTTGTGGCGAAGTGGTGTCGACAAAACAAGCGTCCCCGAATCGTTTCACCACATGGAATGGCAACACGATGGTCGATCCGGTTTCGGGCGGCTAAGAAAAAACTGGTTTGGAAGCTCTACCAACAAACGGACCTTTTATCAGCCGACGGAATCCACGTCACGTCCCAACAGGAGTTGGACGAACTTCTTGAAATCGGCGTGGATCGACCGTCTTGTATCGCGCCCAACGGCATGGACGTTCCTGCCGAGGTGCTTCGAGAGGTGGATCGGCGTGCCAACCTCCTGGGACAGCGGGTTTGTTCGAGCGAGACCAAGACGGCTCTTTTTCTGTCACGCATTCATCCCAAAAAAGGTTTGTTGGATCTGGTCCGCGCTTGGGCGGACGTGAATCCAAGTGATTGGAAATTGCGAATTGTCGGTCCCGACGAGGGAGGCCACACTGAGGTGGTGCGGTCCGAAATTCGTCAACTGGGGATGGCCGACCGAATCGCATTGGTGGAAGAAGTGAATGACGTTGAAAAGTGGAATGAATATTTGTCCGCGGACTTGTTCGTCTTGCCCACCTACAGCGAAAACTTTGGGATTGTAATCGCCGAAGCAATGGCCGCGGGGCTGCCGGTGATCACGACAACGTCCGCCCCCTGGCAAGTTTTGTCCGAGCATAACCTCGGTTGGTGGATCGAGCCAAACCAAGACTCGCTCAGCAACGCCTTGCATCAGGCAACCGGTTTGACATCGACGCAGCGACGGGAGAAGGGCTTGGCGGCGTCTCTCCACGCCCGGAATGAGTACAGTTGGGCGAAAGCGGCCGAGAAACTAAGTGCGTTTTATAAAAGCTTTCTGTGATCTCGGATGGTAAAACGCACAAGGTGCCCTTCATGAATCTCAACGAAATCACGCCGCTGATACTGACGTACAACGAACAGGACAACCTGACGCGAACGTTGGCGGCCCTCAACTGGGCGAAACAAATCGTGATCGTTGATAGTGGCAGCGATGATAAAACACTTGAGATCGCAAGCGAGTTTGCAAACGTTAAATTGGTGACTCGTTCGTTTGATTCGCACACGAACCAGTGGAATTTTGGATTGTCGAAGGTCTCGACCGAGTGGGTACTCACCTTGGATGCGGACTACCAATGCACTCCCGAGCTGGTGGCGGAGCTTCGGGATCTAAATGATGGCGAGAATGCTTACGCGATCGGGTTTAACTTCCTGGTATTCGGAAGAAAACTGCGTGGGTCCATCTATCCGCCCCGCGTTTGTTTGTTTCCTGTTGGAAACTTTCAGTATCGGCAGGATGGGCACACCCAGTTGCTCGATCTTTCAGGTATCGATCAGCCGCCAACTTTGGATCATCGATTGAACCATGATGACCGCAAGCCGGTTGCTCGTTGGCTTCGGTCGCAGTGCAAGTATGCGGATCTGGAGGTCGAGAAACTGTTTGCGACCGATCGCAAGGCACTGGGATGGAAAGATCGGATTCGGACTTGGATCGTTTTGGCTCCGCCACTGACGTTGGTGTACTGCCTGTTTGCGAAGGGCATGATCCTGGATGGATGGGCGGGGTTGTATTACACGCTGCAACGGGTCATCGCGGAGTTGATCTTGTCTCTGAAATTGCTGGATTATCGCTTGAGGCATGAAGATGTGAACCGGCCCGCGATCGCAGAGTCTCAGCCGGAGAGGTGAACCTGTGATTGATCTAACAAAATTCCAGAATGATGGCTTCGATCGTGGGGCGTCTCGAACGAAGGAGTTTGCATGGTTGACTTGCAGGCTCTTTTTTTTCGTGCTGCCGATCCCGTTGCCCTCGATGATCCGCGCCTGGTTGTTGCGTCTGTTCGGGGCGAGAGTGGGTGTGGGCGTAGTGATTCGGTCGGGAGTCTCTATTTCCTTTCCTTGGCGGCTCTCGATCGGGGATAACGTTTGGATCGGGGAGGGAGTTTCGATTTTGTCTTTAAATCAAGTGACAATCGAGTCAAATTGTTGCGTTTCACAGGACGCGTTCTTGTGTACAGGTTCGCATGATTTTTCAAAATCAACGTTTGATTTGATGACGCGCCCGATTGTGGTTCGAGAGGGTTCTTGGGTGGCGGCGAGATGTTTTGTGGCACCAGGCGTCACAATCGGTCCAGGGAGTATGTGCGCCGCCGGTAGCATTGTCTTGAGAGACGTTCCACCGCTGACCACCGTCCTTGGGAATCCGGCAATACCAAGGCAAACTGCATGAAAGTCTCCGTCATCACTGCCGTCTACAACCGACATGAGACAATCGGCGATGCACTCCGGTCGGTGTTCTCCCAACAAAATGTGGATTTGGAAACGATCGTCGTCGACGGGGATTCGACCGATGGTACCTCCGGCGTCATCTCGCAGTTCGGCAATCAAGTGTCATGTTCGATTCGCGAGCCGGATACTGGGATATACAACGCACTGAACAAGGGACTGCGTGCCGCCACCGGCGATGTCGTTGGATTTCTGCATGCGGACGATTGGATGGCCGACGAAAATGTCCTGGCCGATGTCGCTTCAGTGATGGCGGATCGCAAGGTGGATGGCGTCTATGCAGATCTGGACTACGTCGATGCGAATGATCGAGATCGTGTGCATCGCCGCTGGGTATCAGGTGCATACGACGTCCGAAAATTCCGACGGGGCTGGATGCCGCCGCATCCGACCGTGTACTTTCGTCGTGGACTCTACGAGCGGTTTGGTCTGTTCAATGAAGACCTTCGAACGGCCGCGGATTATGAATTGCTTGTGCGGATGATGGTTCGCCACGGTGCCAAGATGGCGTATCTGCCTCGTGTGACCGTGAAGATGCGAGTTGGTGGGGCCAGCAACGCCAGCCTGGCGAATCGCTTGAATGCGAATCGCGATGATCGGCAGGCTTGGTTGAT
>NZ_DDGH01000094.1:234067-238349 GCF_002337565.1 Rhodopirellula sp. UBA1907
CGGCAGGCTTGGTTGATCAATGGGCTGAAACCGCCGGTTGGATTGCGGTTCACGAAGCCGCTTCGGAAACTGCCCCAGTTTTTGAGACGGTGATCGGCGCCTCGCTCGGCCCTCACCCTAGCCCTCTCCCAGCAGGAGAGGGGACTTTCTGGTGGCGGCAGGCTTGGTTGATCAATGGTTGAAACCGCCGCTGGGACTGCGGTTCACAAAGCCAATTCGAAAACTGCCTCAGTTTCTGAGACGGTGAGCACTGTCTTGCTCGGCCCTCACCCTGGCCCTCTCCCGGCAGGAGAGGGGACTTTCTGGTGGCGGCAGGCTTGGTTGATCAACGGTCTAAAACCGCCGATCGGATTGCGATTCACGAAACCGCTTCGGAAACTGCCCCAGTTTCTGAGACGGTGAGCACTGTCTCGCTCGGCCCTCACCCTAGCCCTCTCCCGGCAGGAGAGGGGACTTTCTGGTGGCGGCAGGCTTGGTTGATCAATGGTCTGAAACCGCCGCTGGGACTGCGGTTCACGAAGCCGCTTCGGAAGCTTCCTCAGTTTTTGAGACGGTGAGCACTGTCTTGCTCGGCTCTCATCCTAGCCCTCTCCCAAGAGGAGAGGGGACTTTCTAGTGGCGGCAGGCTTGGTTGATCAATGTGCTGAAACCGCCGGTTGGATTGCGGTTCACGAAGCCGCTTCGGAAACTGCCCCAGTTTTTGAGACGGTGAGCAGTGTCTCGCTCAACCCTCACCCTAGCCCTCTCCCGGCGGGAGAGGGGACCAGGTGACTGGTGGCACCGATGGATCTCGGGTTGCGACGGCGGGAGCCTGTGAAGCGGTAGATCGGGACGAGTGGCTAGCAATTTGGACGTCCGAATTCTGGTGAATCCGGCTACGGATAGTTGATTGTACGCGAGCCTTGCTTACGCTGCGGGTTACGAAGCTTGGAACATTCGAGCCTACATTGACGAGGTAAGAAGGCAATCGTCGTGTGGACGTACCAGTTTGCGATTCTTTTTCCACAGGCTGAGAGGCCTTTTCATACCCCACATCTCGAAACACCCAAGATTAGTGTCCGATCAGACTAGATTAGTGTTCCACCAGAGCAGTGACGGGAACACAAATCACCGCTAAACGAACACTCAGTATCCAGGACAGGGATATTTGGCTTCAAACCGCTTGTACTCCCAACGAAAGCGTTTCCGAAAAGATCTAGGGTACAAAAAGGCTGACAAGCCTATGCCACTTTTTCGGGTGTAGTCGATTGGCACGCCTGGGCCTGAGTTTCGACCGGCTTTGCGAAACAGTTGGGGACAACTGTTCTACTCTGATCAATTTTGACGATTTTGGGGGGCAATCCGAACGTTCCGGATGGCCGTTCTCGAATCTTCGGAATTGGCTTTCCCGAATCAGAATTCCTAGCCCTACGGCGGGTGGCTCCGTACACTTGACTGCTTCAATAGCAGATCTTCTTCGCTTTGCCGTTTCAACTCCGCTCCTCTGCTTTTCATCACGGACTTCGGATGATCCCGAACTCGAAATCAACTGAACCATCGGCCGGAAAACGCGGCCCGAATTCCTTCGCGTCTTATCCCTCGCAAAACGCGGGAACGATGGGACAGGCGGCGATGGGCTCGTACCCTGCGATGAACGAAGGCTGGGGCAGCAGTGGCTCTTCCCAAACGGCCGAATCGGCGGATCTGATGGGTGCGATCTGGCGTTATCGCTGGGCCGCATTGGTTCCCACGATTCTGGGTGCGGTGATTGGCTTCCTGGTTTTTGTCAAGACACCGGAAACGTTTCAATCCGGAACGTTGCTGATGTTTGAATCGGATCGTCCAGCGGTCATCGATACGATGACGGGCGATTTGATCGGCGGTGTCCCGTCGATCGATATTCTGCGATCGCAACTGTTGAGTGACAAAGTCACTCGCAATGCGTTTGATAACGAGAGCATGGAAGTTTTTCGCGAATCGCTGGGTGGTCATCCCTCTGCATTGTTAGGTTTAGCGAATGGGGCACTCAAGTTCGAAACGAACATTCAGGATGCTAGATCAGCCTCATCACTTGTAGCGTCATTGAGTTTTGAACATTCCGATCCGGAGCTTTGTGAAGCCGCCGTCAAAGCGTACAGCGCCGCATTGCAGCAGCTGTTCGCGGAAAAGCACAAAAGCTCACGCGGAGAATTGCTCCGTCTGATCAGAGATGCGACCGACAACTTGCAACCGAAGCTAAGTGAATTGGAGGAAGACTATCGTGCGTTCCGAACGAAGGCTTCGTTAGTCTGGAACGAGAACGGGGAGGCGATCAACCCTCACCGCGAACGTCAACTTTATTTGACTGAACGACGAAGCGAGTTGTTCGAGACACTCCGTAGCCAATCCGTTGAACTGTCGGCAGTTGAGAGCATCGCGAAAGAAGCTGATGATCCACTGGTGCGCCTTTCAATTATCGGGCAACTGATGGGTAAGACATTCGAGATGCCTGAGTCAAATCAGATTAGCCAAAACATGCGTGATGGCGACGCTGAACTTGCCCAAATTGAGTTGGATCAACAATTGGTCCCGCTGATGATCGAGCGAAACAAATTCGCGGCGGAATTTGGTGAGCAACACCCAACGGTCAAGGCACTCGACGCTGAACTGACGATGATGAAAAGTGAACTGAAACGTTTGGTCAAAGAGCAATCCGAACGCATCGTCGAATTGATGGAGCAGAACAAAGTCGAAGGTGTCGACCCTCGCAAACGTGCCGAAGAAGCGGTCAATGTGATCTTGACCGCTTCGAGAGCGGAAGTGCAGCTGCTGAAACAGCAAATCTCCGAAATTGATTCGCAAATTGCTAGCGAACGGATCGAAGCAATGAAGCTGGCCCAAGACGAACAAGAAAACGCTTCGATGCTTCGTCAGATTGACCGCAATCGTGAGTTAATCAATCAACTCGACGAGCAAATGGCACGTGTTGAGCTAACGGAGGAAGAAGGTGGGATCCAGGTATCCGAGCTACGAGCTCCAAGCCGTGCCTATCGCACTGGCCCTAACTTGGTCAAAATGCTTGGTATAGGCACATTTCTCGGCCTTGCACTCGGTTGCGGACTCGCGTTGCTTCTAGAGAAGAATGCCAACACGTTCCGAGACCCAGAGGAAATCATCGCGGCCGTCGGTGCGCCGATCTTGACTCACGTTCCCTTCTTCAAGGGTCGCGTTAAACGCAAGAAAGGTGAAGCCTCGAATCCATTTGAATTGCTTGACCCGCACTTGGCGGTTGTGCATGCTCCATCGTCGGTTGCATCCGAGTCCATTCGGTCTTGTCGGACGTCGGTTCTGTTTGAATTGGCTGGCGTTGAGGGCGGAAAAGTTCTGCAGGTCACCAGCCCACTTCCGGGTGACGGGAAGTCCACCATCGCTGGCAACTTGGCGTGCAGCATCGCTCAGTCGGGCATACGCACGCTGATCATTGATTGTGACCTTCGCCAGCCGCAGGTGACCGACAACTTCGCCATGGCGGATCAACTTGGTTTGGTCGATGTCCTCAACGGGAAATGCGAACACGTCGACGCGGCGCACGACACGCCCCTCAGCACGCTGAAGATGATGCCTTCGGGGCCGATCCCGGCGAACCCTGCCGAAGCTTTGACGTTGCCTGAAATGAGCGAGTTGTTGGACGTGCTTCGGGAAGAGTACGACTACATCATTTTGGACACGCCGCCGCTGTTGGTGGTCACCGATCCGAGTATCACCGCCAGTATGACTGATGGCGTCGTGATGGCACTGAAGGTTCGTCGCAAGAGCAAGCCAAACGCGAAAGAAGCTGCCTCGATCTTGGCCAATGTCGGTGCGAAATTACTCGGTGTCGTGATCAATGCATCCGATGAAGGTGCGAACAATGATGGCTACAAAGGATACGGCTACTATCGTTATGGACGCCACACGAATCGCTATTACCGCAAGACTGCTGACAACGGTGCCAAGGCAGGACAACGGCGGAGTCCTGTGGTTGTTTCGGGGCG
Source organism: Rhodopirellula sp. UBA1907 (assembly GCF_002337565.1). Classification (NCBI taxonomy): domain Bacteria; kingdom Pseudomonadati; phylum Planctomycetota; class Planctomycetia; order Pirellulales; family Pirellulaceae; genus Rhodopirellula; species Rhodopirellula sp. UBA1907. The sequence goes on from NZ_DDGH01000094.1 coordinate 238,060, forward strand.
CGGGTCTGCGGCTAGAAGTGCGAGACCGATCGCGGTGCCGCCGACGACGCCATCTGTCGAGCAAGAACGCTCGGACGTGTAGCCGGATTCGCTGAGAATTCGGAAACGGAGAGCAGCGAGGTTCGTTTGTGTGTAGGATTGCCGACTTAGAGGCCTAAGTCGGCTACGTGTGTGCATTCTCGGCGTTATCAAGGCGTCTCTCCATCGCCGAAGCGGCAAACGCTCGAACACAGCAACCGCCGTAGCCGATTCAGGCTCTGAATCGGCCCTCCCCAACACGATCAGGAATC
>NZ_DDGH01000094.1:238507-239535 GCF_002337565.1 Rhodopirellula sp. UBA1907
AAGGACTCTGCGTGAGAACGCACGCAACGGTTCGCAGTCCAGCGAACAATCTGAAATCTGGCGATTCCAGCTACGATGTAAAGAACTTTTGATCGCAGCCTTGCTGACGCGGCGGGTTGTGACGCGACAAGCGACGCTCGTCTGCGTAGCCAGATTTGCCGAGAACTCGGAATCGAGGACCAGTGAGGTTCGTCCGCGTGCTGGATCACCGACTTAGAGGCCTAAGTCGGCTACGTGTGTGCCTTCTCGGCGTTATCGCGGCGTCCCTTCATCGCCAAAGCAGCAACGACTCGAACACATCGCCTGTCGTAGCCGATTGGGGCCCTGAATCGGCCTTCCCGGCATTTTCAGGAATCGCATCAAAACCGGATATTTTGCCAATCTTCATAACCCGCCGCGTTAGCAAGGACTCTGCGTGAGAACGCACGCACCGGTTGGCAGTCCTGCGAACAAACTGAAATCTGGCGATTCCAGCTACGGTTTGTCCAAAGGTTGATCGTGGCCTTGCTGACGCGGCGGGTTGTGACGCGACAAGCGAGGTTCGTTTGTGTAGCCAGATCACCGACTTAGAGGCCTAAGTCGGTTACGTGTGTGCATTCTCGCCGTTATCACGGCGTTCCTCCATCAGCTCGAACACATCGCCTGTCGTAGCCGATTCAGGCCCTGAATCTGCCTCCCCAACACGATCAGGAATCGCATCAAAACCGGATATTATGCCAATCTTCATAACCCGCCGCGTTAGCAAGGACTCTGCGTGAGAACGCACGCACCGGTTGGCAGTCCTGCGAACAATCTGAAATTTGGCGATTCCAGCTACGTTTTGTCCAAAGGTTGATCGTGGCCTTGCTGACGCGGGAAGATGTGACGCGACAAGCGACGCTCGTCTGCGTAGCCGGATCACCGACTTAGAGGCCTAAGTCGGTTACGTGTGTGCATTCTCGGCTTTCCTCCATCGCCGACGGAGCAAACGCTCGAGCCATCAACCGTCGTAGCCGAATCAGGCCCTGAATCGGCCTTCCCAACACGAT
>NZ_DDGH01000094.1:239761-240065 GCF_002337565.1 Rhodopirellula sp. UBA1907
AAGGACTCTGCGTGAGAACGCACCTAACGGTTCGCAGTCCTGCGAACAATCTGAAATCTGGCGATTCCAGCTACGATTCGTAGAAATGTTGATCGCAGCCTTGCTGACGCGGCGGGTTGTGACGCGACAAGCGAGGTTCGGATGTAGCCGGATCACCGACTCAGAGGCCTGAGTCGGCTACGTGTCTGTGACTTCTTAGCGTCTTCACGGCGACCATCCATCGCCGAAGCTGCAAAAGCTCGAACACATCGCCTGTCGTAGCCGATTCAGGCTCTGAATCGGCCTCCCCAACACGATCAGGAAT
>NZ_DDGH01000094.1:240247-260358 GCF_002337565.1 Rhodopirellula sp. UBA1907
TCAAACCCGGATATTTTACCAATCTTCGTAACCCGCCGCGTTAGCAAGGTTTCCGCGTGAGACGCACGCAACGGTTCGCAGTCCTGCAAACAATCTGAAATTTGGCGATTCCAGCTACGATGCGGAGAATTTTTGATCGCTGCCTTGCTGACGCGGCGGGTTGTGACACGACAAGCGACGCTCGGATGTAGCTGGAGCACCGACTTAGAGGCCTAAGTCGGTTACGTGTGTGCATTCTCGGCGTTCCTCCATCGCCGAAGCGGCAAGAGCTCGAACACATCACCTGTCGTAGCCGATTCAGGCCCTGAATCGGCCTCCCCAACACGATCAGGAATTGCATCAAATTCTGATATCTTGCCAATCTTCAAAACCCGCCGCGTTAGCAAGGACTCTGCGTGAGAACGCACACAACGGTTCGCAGTCCTACGAACAATCTGAAATCTGGCGATTCCAGCTACGATGTAAAGAACTTTTGATCGCTGCCTTGCTGACGCGGCGGGTTGTGACGCGACAAGCGACGCTCGTCCGCATCGCCGGATTTGCCGAGGATTCGGACGTACGGTCCCTCGCTGACGCGTTCGGGTTGTGATTGGAAATTCCAGCGTCCGATTGAGCGGGATTGCCTGCAATTCTTTTCGCGATTGCGGTGACAATCGACTAGCAATTTGTGGCGTTCGGACACTCCTCGCCTTATCATGGGGATCGACCTTTCCCCCCGCACAACAGACCGCAGTATGACTGAAGATTCTCCCGCGATCGCTCCCATGAAGACGAAGGCGAAGGTGCCGCTGGCTCCCGTTCGCACTCCGGTCATCCAATCCGTTTGGACTTGGTTTTGGGTGGCCCTGCTGGCCGCGTGCATTCCGATGCTGGCCATCTACTTCTCGCGGATGTGGCGTCTGGACCACTACCAGTACTTTCCGTTTGCGATTGGAGCAGTCGCTTGGCTGGCATGGTCCCGTAGCGACCGCTATTTCTACGCTCCGTCTCGAATCAGTTCCTTGCTGCTGATCTCAATGGGCGTGCTCGCCATGATCGGTAGCTGGAGCCTCCGGTCACCTTGGATGATGTCCATCGCCTTTGTCTGCTACGCAGCGGCGTGCTTGGGCGTGATGCGTGGCCCGCACGACAAGAGCCTGTTGATTCTCGCTCTGCCGTTGTTGCTGCTGATTCGTTTGCCGCTTGGCTACGACCAGTTGCTGGTGATTCAGCTGCAACATTTGACCACCATGATGTCGAGCTTGCTCTTAGATGTCCTCTCGATACCGCACGCGGTGACACGCAATGTGATCGAACTGCCAAGCCGAGAACTGTTTGTGGCTGAGGCGTGCAGTGGAATCCAGTCAGTCTTCACCATGGCTTTTCTGAGCACGCTGATCGTCGCGATCAATCGCCGGAAACTGTGGCTGGCTCCGTTCTATTTGATCATCGCTCTCATTCTCGCCGCCGGCGGGAATGTCCTGCGAGTGACCATGGTTGCTGTCGCTGATCAATGGATGTCGCTTGACCTGGCATCGGGGTGGGCTCACGACATTTTGGGATACACCACTTTGGCGATTTCAGCCTTCTTCCTTTGGTCCTTTGATGGAATGATCATGACGCTGATGCATGTGACTGGAACGACGGCGGACGAACATCCGGACAATCCAATCTTGCATCTTTGGAACTGGTTCGTTGACGACGGCCAAAACGTTGACGCAGTGGGCGAATATTACCGCAGCAATCAGGCTGGTTCCGATCCGAAGGAACTTGGATTTCAGCTCCAGCTAGCTCGTCTATTGGGCCGTTTGCAGGCCAAGCCTATCGCAGCAGCAATGGCGGTTCTGGGAGTTGTCTTGATTTCGGTGAGTTCGTCGTCAGCCATGAAGGTCAGTGCTGTCGGCGTGGAGGAAGGTGCGCAGGGCATGTTTGTTGATGGACTTATTTTCGAACCACCAGTTAAATTCATATCTTCAGGCAACAGCGGCTTTCGACTGAATGAACATCAACAGTCGCGTGACGGTGACCATCCCATTCTGGGACAAAATGCGGATGTTTGGACTTTCGAAGCGATGGTCAACGGCGTTCCGGTTCGCGGACAGTTCGTCTTGAGTCAAACTTACGCAGAGTGGCATGAACTTTGTCTTTGCTACGAGAACCAGGACTGGAGCTGCTCAATCGAGTGCTGGAGTCAACCGAGGCACCCGAGCCTGAAGCAGCAGATTCTGAATTTCAACCATTCGCTTACGCTCTATTTGGTGGTGACACCGACGCTCGCGGCCATCTTTGGTACTCGGCTATTACTTCATCTGCACGGTTTGTCTTCCCTCCCGAGCGTCCAGGACGGCTTGGCAGCCGATTCGCAGACGCCAGCGAAGATTTCGACGGAACAACTGAACCAATGATGATGCTGCAGTTGTGGGTGGTCGCACCTCAAAAACTTGATGCTTCGACGATTGATCGGATTGATGAGATGTTTGACGGACTGCGGCAGAAGATTGCGACCGCGGTCAAAGCGGCCAATGGTGGCTCAGCGATTGGACCGGACGATCAGGCAGAAGCCAACTTGGAGGTGTCGCCATGATTCGGTACCTCAACCCGTTGCAGTGGTTCAAGTGGTTTGGACAGTGGTTCATTGCTTGGTTTCGGACGATTCCGTGGAAACGCGCGTCAACAGCGATTCCCGCGTTGGGATTGACGATTGCTTTGGCGATTTTGCTGTTCGTTTCGACGGGCGAGAACGTTTCTTGGCGGAATCAGTTGATCCGCGAACAGTTGGCGTCCGCTTTCGAACGTGATGACTACAAGACAGCGGATCTGCTGATCCGGCGGCAGATCGAGGAAGGAGACGAGTCGGCGGAGACGCTGTACCGGTTGGCGGTGGCTCGGAATCAGCAGGATGAGACGGAGGAGGCTCGGTCGCTGATGCGTGGATTGGTGGCGCAGCAGCGTGATGCCCGTGCGGCTCGATGGTTGTTGCAGGAGCTCTATGAACAAAAGAAGTGGGCGGACCTGGAGAATGAGGAGCAGCGAGAGTTCGGACAGTTGCTTCGTCTGTTGAGCGAAGAAGTGCCTGATGATTTGGGCATCAAGAAGGCGTACGCGGACTATCTGATTCGCACCAACCGCCAGAATCAAGCGGTTCCGTACTTGGTTCAGCTCGCGTCCGTTCAGCCGATGTTTGGTTTGCAGGCGGCAATGATTTCGCGCCAGGCTGGCGAGGACGATGCTGCCACTCGCTACGCGGAAACGACGCTCGAAAAGATTCAGCAACTGTTTGAGGAAGAGCCGGCCAGCCCGCAGTTGGCAATGGCGAACGTGCAGGCGTTGATCTTCCTTGAGAAGCACGCGGACGCGGTTCGACTTTTGAGCGAATCGATTGGCCGGATGAAAACCAAGGAGCATCAGGCTGGGTTGCAACAGGCAATGGGCGACACCATCGTCGTCTGGATCAACAAGATTGAATCGGAACCGAACGAGACCGTTGAAGAACGCTTGCGGGTGCTGAAGATGCTGCAAGTTGCGTTGCAGTATGCTCCCAACAATCCGCGTGTGCTGAGTCTGGTTGCGGATCAGGTGCTCAAAACGCTGGAATCAGACGACAAAGAACTGGGCAAGATTCGAGCGGCACTGGTCAAAGGATCGTCTCCGGGAATCGCGAATTTCATCCGCGGGACGGCGGCCCTGTTGAAAGGCGATGCTGAGAAAGCAACGCTCCACCTGAAGCTCGCGGCAGAACATCTGCCGCATAGCTCGGCCATTCTGAATAACTTGGCAGTCGCGATAGCGGAGAAGGAAGATGGCAATTTGGAGCAAGCCCTTCAGATTAGTGAGCAAGCAATCGAAAGTGTCTCGACACCGAATGCCTACTTCTTTGAAACCCGCGGGCAGATTTTGACGAAGCTCGGTAAGCACCTGGAAGCTATCCCTGACCTCGAACGGGCTTTGGCGGAAGAGTCGCTGGCCAATGCGGCTCATGAGTCTCTGGCGGTTTGCTTTGAGGCGTTGGGGCAAGAGGAATTGGCGGAAGAGCATCGGGCGGCGATGACGGAAGAAGCCGAGACGACCGATTGAGGTGGTTGGGTTGGGCGGGGATTTGAATCGATTGCTCAACGATCCAGGATGCTCTTAGCGTTCGCTCGTCACAACCCGCCGCGTTAGCAAGGACGCTGTGCTGGTCGCCGGCTCCATGGCTCGGCATTGCTTCCATTGCGGGATGACTCCGTTGCCGACTCAGGCTTTGAGTCGGTTCACCACAACACCAAGAGCCTTGCTCACGCTGCGGGTTGGGACTTGGAGCAGCTTGAACCGCATCACTTGCGGTCCGAATTCTGGCGGATCTGGCTACTGGATGGACGGCTCCGGTGAGATTACGTTTGAAGGTGCAGAAGGCCGATTCAGGGCCTGAATCGGCTACAGGGTTGAAGAGTCCGATCTCTCGCGGATCCGGCTGCGGAAGACCGTCGTACGACGCTGCGGTTCAGTGCACGCGTTGCCGACTCAGGCTCTGAGTCGGTTGTCCACATCAAGAAGAGCCTTGCTTACGCTGCGGGTTATGACTTGGAGCAGCCTGAACCGGATCACTTGCGGTCCGGATTCTGGCGGATCCGGCTACGATATGAGTGGCCCCCGGCGGAATTGCGTTTGAAGGCGTAGAAGGCCGATTCAGGGCCTGAATCGGCTACGGGTTTGGAAAGTTCGATCTCTCGCGAATTAGGATACGGAAGACGGTCGTATGACGCTGCAGTTCAGCTCACACGTTGCCGACTCAGGCTCTGAGTCGGTTCGCCATATCACGAATAGCCTTGCTGACGCTGCGGGTTATGACTTGGAGCAGCTTGAACCGCATTACTTGCGGTCCGAATTCTGGCGAACTCGGCTACGGGATGGACGGCCACGGCGAGATTGCGAGTGGACGCGCAGAAGGCCGATTCAGGGCCTGAATCGGCTACAGGGTTGGAGAGTTCGATCTCTTGCGGATCCGGCTGCGGAAGACGGTCGTAAGACGCTGCGGTTCAGTACACGCGTTGCCGACTCAGGCTTTGAGTCGGTTCGCAGGACCACGAAGAGCCTTGCTTACGCTGCGGTTTGGGTGGTAGGGCGACGGGCGACGCTGATTCGACATAAAAAAAGGCGACTGTGAGCTTGGCTCGCAGTCGCCTTTTTTCGTTTGTCTTCGAGTCAATCTGAAGTCTTGCTGGCTCAAACAGGCTTATTGAGTGATACCGGCTTGTCCGGCTGCACTGGTCGTTGGCAACTTTGGTGCGGCCATTTGCTCGAGGCGTTCTCGATTGATCTTTGTGGCCATCACACCTGGCGATGTGGCGGGCTCGATGGTGGTCACCAGAACCTGCGGCTGAGGTTGACCGTCCAACACATAGTTGTCGACCGCGTCTCGCACCGATTTCAAACGCGACTGGGTTTCAGCTTGGTTGGCACCGCGAAGGACGTAGATTTCTCGGCGAGTTTCAGGTGCCTGGGTGGCGATCCAGCGGACGCGATTTTGGCCGGCGGCCAAGAGGGCTCCGTCAACGCCACGAAACAGCTCGTGTCCGATGGTGTTGTGCATGCGCCATCCGTTGCGTTTCATCGCTTCGAATGGCATCACGACTTGCAGGGCGTCCACTTCGTTGAATGGGTCTGGCCAAGCGACATTGCGGTGGTATCCGACGTGCATTTGGTGAACCAAGGAACCCCAGTCCGCCGATGCTGTTTGGGTGCGAATGCCACCGAATGCTGTCGCTGCGAGGATTGCGGCGAAGAGCAACGTGCGTTGTGTTGGGAACGTGGTCGCCATGGCGGGCAAGTCCTTTTGCAGGGCCGAATGAGTTTGAGTCGCAAGGTACTGGCTCCTCATCGCGAATTGCGAACAGGAAGCCTTGATGCTTTGTCTCATTCGTCACGTTGTGCCCTCGACGTTCAATCGCTGGACCGGAGGGGCCCCGGCTTGCGTGATCGATAAAGTCGCGGCAAACGTTAGGGTTGCCAGAACTCGGATGCTGTTCACCTGGGCCGACTCATGGCCTGAGTCGGCTACGGCGGTAAACCCGCCGCTTTTACGAGGCCACACGCCATGCACGTGTAGTCGACTCAGGCTCTGAGTCGACTGGTCCTCAACTCGGAAGAGCCTTGCTGACGCGGCGGGTTGTGACATGAAGCCGCGAGTTGGGCGTCGTTGCCGTCCGAATTCTGACGAATCCGGCTGCGGGGTGATAGCCTTGCTGACGCGGCGGGTTATGATTTGGAATAGCCTGAATCGCGAAACTTACAGTCCGAATTCTGGCGAAGCCGGCTACGGCAGTGCACGTAGTCGACTCAGGCTCTGAGTCGACTGATCCTTAACACGGAAGAGCCTTGCTTACGCGGCGGGTTGAGACTTTAAGCCGCGAGTTAGCCCCGTGTCAGGAGTCGCTGGCTTCGGTTTCGACGACCAGCTTATGAATCGCCTCGATGGCCTGGGACTCACTGCCGTGCAGGACTTTCATGGCCTCGGGGCCGCCGGTGATCTCAAACGCTTGTTCGACTTCATCGGGCGTCAGCCAGCCGCGATAGCCGTAGTAGCGGATCTCGGCCAGTTTCCGAAGCGGCGTCATTGATCGGTCGCCCAACACTTGAGCCACTCGTTTGCGAGCGACTTCAGGACTGAGTGTTGGCAAATCTGACAGCGTCAAACGCTCGTCGACCACCGCCCACAGAGACTTCAATTGTTCGTCGACATACGCCGATGGTGAACCTCGACCGACACGTGTCATGCGTTCGACTTCGGTGTTGTCCATCGCGGCGGAACTGACCAGCGTCTTGCCGTTGCGAGCGTCCATCACCTTCACACGGCTGATGTTGCTGACGGCGCCCATGCGATTTTCTTTCAGCCCCACGTCGAAATGGAACAGCAGGTCCAACTCCAGGTTGTGAGCGGTTTTGATTGTGTCGCGCGAGTTGCCTTCGCCGACGAACAGAACGCTGGGAATCCACATGGATTGGGGTGCTTCGTCGACCGTCTCACCATTGACGGTGTGCCCCTGGGTCGTGGATTCAGCCTCGACGTCAACCAAAGCATGTCCGAATTTGCCGTCCGAGATCCGTTTCGACAGGCCAGTCTTGACCGTGTCAGCGACCAGCCCCAGGAACTTCTCCATGCGAGAATTGACTTCCGAGTCGGTCATTTCCGCTTTCGGAACCATGGACGCCGCGGCTTGATTCCGTCGGCCTCGTCCAGACATGCCCATTCCCGGCATTCCCATTCCGGCCATGCCCATGTCTTCCTCGTACATATCCATGCCACCCATCCCCATCTCTTCTTCCATGCCGGCCATGCCTTCTCGCATGCCCTCATTCATTCCTTGCATGGAATTTGCCATCTCCATTTCCATGTCCATCATGCCGGAGTCCATCCCCATTCCCATCTCGCCGTTCCCCATGCCTCGAGAAGTTCCCGAGTCGGTGATGGGCGACGGATCCGTCGTTGAGGAATCGCCGTGGACCCCGAGGCTCACGCCAACCCGGAGGTGCCAAAGCGGTTTTCGGAAATGCTTGCTGAATTTGATTTGATCCATCTGCTGTTCAGCCGCGTCGCTGCCTCGAGCGATGAAGCCGTGGAAAAGCTGCAGAGCCAAAGGCAGGTTGCCGTATCGGTACGCCACATGGGCTTCGTTGCGAAGAACTGGCCCCAAAGCCACCGGTTGTTGTGAAGTCGACGCGGACGTTAGGACTTGCTGAACACGCTCGGCCAGCGGTGACCAATCAAGCTGGAACACTTCCAGCATCACCGTGGGCGACGGCTTCAGGTCGCCTCCACCGCGAGAGTTTGATTGACCGCCGTAGCCGGAACCGTATCCCGATTCGCCGTATGGATCCCCCATCCCTTGGTCTTCCATATCGGCGTCGTACATGTCCATGTCATCGTAGCCCGGCTCCATTTCTTCATAGCCGGAAGGGCCACCTTGGGCTTCCATCGCGGCACGCTCCGCCGCTTGCATCGTGGCCTGTTGGCCTTGGGCAACCGCGACCGACGAAAACGCGGTCGCGAAAAAGAGCGGGCCGAGCGTCGTCAAACAGATCGCCCAAGCAGCAGATTTGGCAGAAAAACGCAGCGACAGATCAGCGGGCTTTGTCGGCATGGGATGAATTGAATGGTGGAGAGGCGTTGCGGACGTTCAATCAAGCGTTTTGCTGGCAATCACGAGCGTGCGGGTGCATCCCGATCGCGGTGATTCCGGCAAAAATCCGAGCAAAAGGCTACTCGGAGCCAAACGGTCGTTGTCTATAATAAGCGACGACGACGAGCGTCGGGGAACGGATTCTGGAAAACCATCCAAACAATCGCGTGACAATTCATCGGATTTTGACGCGAAAGATGCCGCATCCAGGGAACTTTCCTCCCACCCGTGACGTCCACCATAAAACGTCTGCCCATCCGTTCCGCCTCGACATGTGAGAATTCGTCACGATGCCGCGTGTTTCCCTGACGAGCCTACGACGCCGCTCCCAGAGAAATCTGTCGCGCGGGACTCGTCGTCGCCTTTCGATGCAGACGCTGGATGATCGCCGCGTTCTGGCCGCGATTGTTGGCTCAGTCTTTTACGACGCCAACGACTCGCTGAAAAAAGAAGCCGAAGAATCGATGCTCGCGAATCGGCTGGTGTTCGTCGACCAAAATGACAACAGCACACTGGATCAGGGCGAACAATACGGGCTGACGGACGAAGCCGGTCAGTTCGTCTTCAATGGCCTCGGTGACGGCACCCACGTGATTCGTGTCTTCAACGGCACCGAGTCGCAAGTTCAAACCACGCCGACTGTGATCACGGCCAACCCGTTCCTCAGCGAAGCGGGAATCACGGCTGTCACGCCCGCCTTTGTTCTTGATGCGGGAACCTCGGAAGAAGACGTGCTGCCCGCCGTCTTCGCGAAAGGCACCTCGCTCAACTCCGTGACCAGCAGCGGCTCGATTGCATCGACGTTGGATTTGGGCGTCGGCATTCAAGCGATTTGGCGTGCACCTTCCGGCGAATTGATCGCACTGGGCGATAATGCCGTCGGACACAAAGCATTCATCATCGATGCGGCACTCACAGGATTCACTCCGTTCGAGGACAGTGACCTCGCACCGCAATTTGTCGATCACGCCATTGACGACGTCGGCCGCGGTTTGCTGTTGCAAGCGGACGAAAACGGATCGTCTCAGTTGTGGACTGTCGACACGGCCAGCCTCAGCGCCGAAGCGACAGGCACATTGGTCCCAACAGACACTCAGTTGGTTGGCGACTCGGCACCTCGTTCGACAGACGGCCCCACCCGTTCGATCCTGGCTCGAGCGACGCAAATTGATGACGGACAAGGTGGCTTTGCCGATGGATTGGAGATCCAGGTTTGGAGCAACGCCAGCCACTCGTTGTTGACCAACGACCCGATCATCGTCGATGGCGGTGTCGAAGTGGTCGCTTTCAGCGATGAAGCAGGCTTGTTGATCGTGCGGCAATCAGATGGATTGACGGTACACGATCTCGAAACCACTGACCTGGCGACTCTCTACAGCCTTCCGACCGACGCCCCCGTCGCGATCGATGCGGCCCGTGGTTTGATCGTCACGTTGACTCCTGACTCAGTCGATCCGGTCGAGGCCGGGTTGCGATTGATCGATGCTGAAACAGGCGACTTGGTCGTCGACCTCGCGATTGATTTGTCATCGTTGAATCTGCCATCCACCTCCGGTGCACAAGGCATATCGCTCGATCCCGAGCTGCGACGCGTCGCCATCGTTGGTGCGGCCGGATTGGCGGAAATGAGCCTTCGCACGCCGGCTCCTCACCGAGTTCAAATCACGAACAACGAAGACGCAGCACCGATCGAATTTGGGATGCGTTTGATCGGTGCCAACACGGCACCGGATTACAACACTCCGCCAAGTTGGACGATGGACGAGGACACTGTCCTGACCAGCGAGGCTCCCGCCGTATATGGCGACGCGTCCGACGCAGATGACGACGATTTCATCCTGCTGCCGATGCAACCAACCGGTGCCGGAGTGTCGACGGTAACGCTCGCCGGTTCGCTTTCGTACGTTCCCATCGAAGACTTCGCCGGCGTTGATCAGTTCACCGTTTGGCTGCACGACGGACGCGATTTCACCGAGCATGTTTTGGACATCACGGTAGTGAATGTGCCAGACGCTCCCGTTCAGGTCGTGCCTCACGTCGAACCGGTCCCAGAGAACATTCTGGTAAACGGTATCATCGGCGAAATCGAAGTCATCGATGGTGACGGCCAAGGCAACCACATCATTGAAATCGATGACGACCGATTCATCGTCGACGCGAACGGCAATTTGATCTTTGTTGGCCCCGACAAATTGAACTGGGAAGATGAATGGGCGATCCCGTTGATCATCACGGTTCACGATCCTGACTTCGAAGAACCTTTGGTTCACACCGCGACGCTGCAAATCACCGACGAAGACGATCCGATCGAGGATGTGTTGCCAGGCAATGCAACCGTGCGTGAAAACTTCGAAGGTGACGTCGTCACCGAGATCACCGTGGTCGATGAAGACGACGACCAGTTCTACGACTTCGAAGTCGATGACGACCGCTTTGTCATCATCAGTGGAAGCCTGCGATTGAAGCCGGGCATCGCCGTCGATTACGAAGCTGAAGAGAGCATCGTGATCAACGTCACCGTTTCTCACCTGGACGACTCGTTTGAAAAAGCAATCACCTTGCAAGTGATTGACTTGCCGGAAGCCCCCACCGGCTTTGCTCTCACGCCCGCCACGGTGGAAGAACAGCTTGCCGGTGCGACGGTTGGTGAACTTCGCATCGCCGGTAACCCTGCCGCGAACAATCACACTCTGACAGTCAACGATTCGCGATTTGTGTTCGATGGATCGACGCTGAAGTTGGCAGAAGGCGTCGCGGTTTTGGTTGCCGACCAACAAGAAATCGAAGTCGACATCACCGCGAGCTCGCAATCGCCCGGAGTCGATCCGGTCACGGAAACGTTCTTGATTCAAGTGATCGAGAATGACACGCCGTACCACAACGACACCGAGCCTCACGATGTGAACGGCGACGGTGACGTCAGTTCGTTGGACGCACTCACGATCATCAACTACCTCAACACCTACGGTCCTGGACCGGTTGGCTTTGGTGATCCCGGTTTCGGTTACGACGTCAACGGTGATGGATTTGTCACCGCGTTGGACGCGTTGTTGGTGATCAATCATCTGAATCACATTTCGACGCCCGCTGGCACGGTCAACAACGGTGAAGAAGAACCGGACGGAGAAGGCGAAGGTGAACCTGACGTCGATGACGAACTCGCCCAAAAGAGCGACGATGATTCGGGACAACCGTTGGCACCTGGTGGCGATAGCACGATTGGTCCAAACGCTCCCCGCGGTTTCGCTCAATCATCGCTTCGCAGCCAAGCTCGCGATTCTGTGCTGACGGACTTGACCAAATTGATTGATAGCAGCACGCAAGATCCGTTTGGAGTCACAACGGACCAGCTCGTCGATGTGCTTTCACGGGTGAGCGATCTGGGCGGCGACAACCACGACTCGGCACTCAAATTGTTGTCCGACGAATCGGACGAGTAGTCGTCGCGATAACCGTTGATGAATCAGCCAACCGGCGGTAGCAGCGGTTTCCACCCACACCGTCGTTCTGCTTGCTTTGCCGATGCGTTCGTCATGCAGGCGCGATTGCATGTGTTTCGTAGTGGAAACCGGGCCTAACGGCCTGCGGCTAATTGGATTTGCGTTAGCGGGCTGTTGATTTAATGAGCCGTACCGCGTTAGCGGCGGTTAGTCAGACGCCAACCGGGGCTAACGCCCATCGGCTAATTGTTGTCATTTGGTATATGACTAAATCAACAGACTGTTAGGCGTGCGAACGGGACCAAACCCTGAACGGCCAACGATTCCTGCCAAATCTTCTACGGCAACGAACTGCCAAAATTCACATTGGGCGAGTTGTATCGAATGTGCCGGTAGCTATGCTAGGCGAAGCACCCCTCTACAGGGCCGCATTATGGTTGGTCGTGCCGGAAGGTTGCTGGTATCCAAGCCGTACCGGAACTGCATCTGATGACTCGATTCCAATCCAAACGCAAACCTTCTTTCGCCCATCCTCAATGGTCCGTTGAGCCGCTGGAGCCACGGCTCATGCTGGCGGGTGACGCCGGTGCAGAAGTCGCTGCGGCCGCCGGAACCAGCTCAGCCGATTCAAGCTCGTCTGACACGATCGCGGACTCATCCGCTTCGACCGCATCGGTGACAGAGATTGCGTTCGTCGATGGCGACGTCGAGCAGTCCGAACAACTCACCGGATTGATGCGAAGCGGTGTCGAGATCGTGTTGCTCGATGGAACAAAACCCGCGATCGATCAGATGACTGCGGTCCTAAGTGGCCGCACCAACGTGCGAGCCGTGCACATCGTCTCGCATGGTGAAGCGGGCGCATTGCAGCTGGCTGGGCAGAGAGTCGATGCGGAAGTGTTTCAACAACGTTCCGATCAACTCGCGCGATGGAAGCATTCGCTTCATCGTGACGCGGACATCATGCTTTATGGATGCAACGCCGGATCGGATGTCGCTGGACACAACCTGATCACGACGCTCGCACGTTTGACATCGGCCGACGTCGCTGCGTCTGACGATGCGACTGGGCACGCATCCCAAGGCGGTGATTGGGACTTGGAATCGCACGTTGGCAACATCGAGACTTCGTTGCTCGCGAGCGTGGAGCAATTGCAACACATTGAAATGGTTCTACCGATCTCGATTCGTGCAGCCGGCACGACGGGCTCCGAACAGATGCAGTTGCAAGTCAACGGCGAAGTCGTCCAAACGTGGAACAACATTGGCGGCGACGTCGACGCTCGCCAGTTCCAAACGTTCACCTACAACGGTGCCGCGGACGCGACGGCGGATGATGTGCGAGTCGTCTTCACCAACGATTTGTATCAGCCCAGCCAAGGCATCGATCGCAATTTGGTCGTCGACTCGATCACCGTCAACGGTGTCACGGTCGAGTCAGAAAACGCGAATACATTTGGAACGGGAACCTGGCGAGAAGAAGACGGTGTCGCCCCTGGATTCCGACGCAGTGAATGGATCCACAGCAACGGCTACTTCCAATACGCGGCGCCATCAGCATCCAGCTCGATCTCCGTTTACGCGGCCGGTGCCGAGAACACGGAAACGATTGAACTTTGGATCGATGGCCAGCGAGCCCAAACGTGGCAGAACATCGGTGGAGACATCGACACAGGCGATTTCGTCAAACTGGATTTCGAAGCCGACACGACGGTCGATATCTCACAGATTCAAATTCGCTTCACGAATGACCTTTATCAAGCCGACGACGGTATCGATCGCAACGTTCGCATCGACCGAATTGAACTGGACGGAACGTCTTATCAAACCGAAGCTGAAACGGTTTATTCCACGGGCACATGGCAGGAAGATGGCCTGACGCCAGGATTCAAACAATCCGAATGGCTGCACGCAAACGGCTACTTCCAATATGGAATCACACCGACCAATCCTGGAACGATCTCGCTCGCGACCAGCAACGTGACGGTCGACGAAGACGCGGGGACTGCCTTCGTTCAAGTCATTCGATCGGGCGGCAGTGACGGCATCGCCACGGTTGACTACGACACGTTCGCTGGCACGGCGACCGATGGTGTCGACTACACGCGTCAAACCGGAACGCTGACGTTTGCCGACGGTGTCACCGAGCAAACGATCGTGATTCCTATTCTCGATGACGCTTTGCTGGAAAACAACGAAACCTTCAACATCACGATCGACAACGTGCAAGGCGGAGCCAACTTGCTGGTTCCTAGAACTGCGACGGTGTCGATCGTTGACAACGAAGTCAGCCTGCCCGACTACTCGAACTTCGCAGACATATCCGGTTTGACTCTCAACGGCACGGCACGTCAAACCGGCAACACGCTTGAACTAACACAAGCACTCAACAACCAAGCGGGCAGTGCGTTCTACTCCACCGCGGTCAATCTCACCGACGATGGATCCTTCCGCACCGCCTTCACATTTCGTGCGATGAACGGTGCGGGCACGAACGGTGCCGACGGCCTGACCTTCACCGTCCAAAACGATCCCCGCGGAGCGACCGCCATTGGCGGTTCCGGTGAAGAACTCGGTTACCAGGACATCTCCAACTCGGTCGCCGTTGAATTCGATACTTATCGAAACAGTCTGGACCTGAACGACAACCACGTTTCGATCTTGACCGGTTCGGTGTATTCGAACGTGCGAACTGCGGTTCCGGAAATTGATCTCAACAACGGAAGCCCGCGATACGCATGGGTCGAATACAACGGGACGAGCAATGTGTTGGCGGTCTACCTGTCCGACAACGCAACGAAGCCGACTGAAGCTTTGATGAAGGCCACGATTGACTTGCAAACGCAGGTTGGTGATTCAGGATTCGTCGGCTTCACGGCTGGCACAGGCGGACTGGACAATTCACACCGCATCTTGAACTGGACCGTCGACCAAACCGATCCACCGTTCGATCCACCCGTTGTTGGCGGTGACGAAGTCCTCAGCACGACGATCGCGTCACAACTTCATTTGCCAACCGCCATCGATTGGCTCCCTGACGGAACGATGTTGGTATCTGAACAAGGCGGAGTCGTCAAAACGGTTCGTGGCGGCGCGGTCGCCAACGATCCTTTCATCGACATCTCGGGAATCGTCAACGGAACGCGCGATCGCGGACTGCTCGATATCGCCGTGCATCCAGACTTCGCAAACAATCCGTACGTCTATCTGCTCTTCACCTACGACCCGCCGGAGGTCAATCAGTACAGCAACGGATCGTTGGCCGGTCCCGATGGCAAAGGCAACCGCGCCGGCCGTCTGATCCGTGTGACCGCTGATGTCGCCAACAACTATCAAACAGCCGTCGCGGGAAGCGAAGTCGTTCTGCTGGGCAGCAATAGCACGTGGGAAAACTTCAACGGGTTTGCCAACAGCACGTTCAACTTCACCGAAGCTCCCGCCGGCGAGAATCCAGACGGAACCTACATCAACGATTTCATCAACAGCGACAGTGAATCGCACACGATCGGATCACTCGCCTTCGGAATCAACGGCGAGCTGTTCGTCTCGATCGGCGACGGTGCCAGCTACAACCGTGTCGATGTCCGAGCCGACCGCGTCCAGGATATCGACAGCTTGTCCGGTAAGGTGCTGCGAATTGATCCGCTAACCGGCGAAGGTTTGTCAGACAATCCGTTCTTCAACGGCGATCCAGACGCCAACCGATCCAAGGTCTATCAGTTGGGCCTGCGGAATCCGTTCCGAATGTCGGTCGATCCCGTCACCGGACGTTTATTCGTGGGCGATGTCGGCTGGACTAAATGGGAAGAGATCAATTCAGCCGGTGCCGGTGCCAACTTTGGATGGCCGTTCTACGAAGGCGGAAGTGGAACCAGCTTGGTCAACTCCGGATACGCAAACACACCTGAAGGAGTCGCTTTCTTCGCGGAAAACGTCGTCGTGACTTCCTCGCAATATGGGCTGAATCATCAAGCCGATGGGATCAACGCGATCGTGATGGGCGACGTCTATCGTGGAAACCTATACGGCGACGATTACACCGGCGACGTGTTCTTCAACGACCTGGGCCAAGGCATCGTCCGCCACGGAGACGTCGACGCGACCGGAGCAATCACCAACGTGCAAACCTTCACGACCGGTGCTGGCGCCGTGGTCGCGATCAGCCAAGGCCCCGACGGAGCCCTGTACTACGTCGACCTCGACGATGGCTTGGTCGGACGCTGGGAAATCGTTTGATTCCGCTTCGATCTGAAAGAGTAGAACGGTTGTCCTCAACTGTTCCGGTGCGATGGCAACTTGTCGTCGCCCCTCTATAGCGAGCGATGGCGGTTATTCGGGAAGTTTCCCACCATCCGTCCAGAGATTGTCCTTGCCAGCCGCACTCCACCAGACGCGTTGTTGACATTTGGCCCCTGCTGCGTCACGTTCGGGGACACGAAATCACCGAAAATCCCCGCCTCAAAGCCCATTCTCCGTGTCGCTCGATCCCCAACTGCTCGCCCGCCTCAGCACCGATCCTGCCAAACGCATCGACGAAGTCATCGCCCACTATCGGCGTGAACGTCAGCCGGTCGAATTGTTCGAAGCCCTGAAGATGAAAAGCCGGCTGGCTCATGGTCTGCCGATGATCGCGGATCCTGACGAACCGCTGGCACCCGCCAAATCGGATGCGGAAAAACAACGTGAGCGAGATCTCGAGGAAGATCTCCTCGACGCATGTCGCCAAGCCGGTGCGATGCTTATCCAAGACGGACGCATTGCGGAAGGTTGGATGTACCTGCGTCCGACCGGTGACAATGAGTTGGCAAAGCGATTGCTCGAAGACATCGAAATCAACGACGACAACTACGACGAGATGACCCAGGTGCTACTGCACGAGAACGTCGATCTCCGTCGCGGGTACAACGCCGTGCTTCAACACCAAGGCACGTGCAATAGCATCACGCTTTACGACCAAGCCATCGCGGCACGCTCGCGAACGGATCGACAGATCGCCGCCGAATGTTTGCTCACCTCGTTCTACAACGAACTGCTTTCGCTCGTTCGCGACGACTTCCGAAATCGCGGACCGGAAAACGGTGTCACTGCCGAAGCCATCGAAGAAGACGCCACGAAACTCAATCTCGGCGAACTGATTGCCAAGTACAAATGGATCCTCGGTGGCGGCGGCTATCACCTCGACACGACTCACCTGTCGTCGACTGTCCGCTTCGCGACTGTGATCGACGATCGCGAAATGATCGATCAAGCTTTACAGCTTTGCCAGTACGGACGTCGATTGCCATCTGATTTTCAATATCCCGGCGAAGAACCTTTCGTCGACTTCTATCCCGCTCATTCAGCGTTCTTTTCCGCGTTGTTGGGACAGAGCGTTGACACCGCACTGCGAATGTTTGAACAGAAGGCTCGCACGGTCGACGTCAACGTTGCCGGCGCCGGTGCCATCGAAACGTACATTGATTTGCTCGATCGAGTCGGCCGCCCCGCGGAAGCACTCCGCGCCGCGATCGAGCTGTTCCCCGATGACGTTCCCGTTCAACGAGTCTTGCCCGAACTGTTGGCGATGGCTCGACGAGCCAAACAGGCGGGCGACACTTCGGGCCTCGATGCTCTAGAAAAGTTCTGCTTCGAGCGATCTGACCTCCTCGCCGTCGCCGCCATCGCGGCAGAAAAAGCTTGACCGGCGGAACCACCAGATCAACTTCCCCGCGGCAAACTCCACGCGAGAAACAATCCCGCAAGATTCACTCATCAGTGACGAATGACACCATGCGTTTTCTTTTCTTGCTCGCCTTCACCGGGCATTTCATCAGCGGGTTTGGATCTGCCGCGTTCGCGCAGCAGCCGGCCGAATTCAGCGTCATGACTTGGAATTTGGAATGGTTCTTCGACAATCAAACAGCTGATAACCCCAGCGAACTGGGCCGCGAAAAAAGTGCTCCCAGTCGCGGGCAATGGGATTGGCGTCGCGACCGCGTGGCGGCGGCGATCGCGAAAGTCCAACCGACCGTAGTCGCGTTGCAAGAAATTGAGAGCCAGAACGTCATGTACTTTCTGACTCGAGCGATCGATCGCAACCATGGGCTGAAGTACGACGACTATGTGATCAAAGGCGAAGATTTCTACACCGAACAGGACGTCGCTTTTCTCGCGACCACCACAACCGGCGTGCAATCCATTTCTCGCGGGGTCGTGACACCGTCGATGAAATCACGCGGCTACGCCTCCGTCTCCAAACACCTTTTCGCGGTTGTCGAGATACCGGTCAACGGAAAGATCGAACTTTTGGTGATGGCAAACTGTCACCTTCGTGCGATGGCCGAGAAAGGCGAATTGCGTGCGAAACAAGCACGAACGCTTAGCCTGTGGTTGGAACGTTTGGTAGCTGGCGTAAAAGCATCGCAGGAGAACCCTGAGCAACCGGTTCATGTACTTGTCACCGGCGATTTCAACACGGAAGAGTTGGCAGGCAGAATTTCATCGGACTCGGACCTAGCCGTTCTGATGTCGCGAGGCACCAAGGATCCCGCTGATGATTTGGTTGACTTGCACGATCATATTCCCGCCGCAGAACGAACCACGCACCTGTTACCAGGTCGCCAATTCGATCGCATCCTCGTTTCGCGAGACTTGGTCATCGACACTCCCGGAGTCGTCGACTTATCCCTTCGCGATGTGTCGGTTCGATCCGATTTGAACTTCGGCGGCAGACAAGACACCCAAGACGAACACTGGAACAACTACTGGGGCATCGCTGATGACCAGCGTGACATCAGTGACCACAATCCCGTCCTCGCACGATTTCAAATCCAATGAGCGATTCACCGACGCAGCCCAACGTTCCAGTCCCCATGGTTCGACTGGATGATTTCCTTAAACGAGAGGGTTTGGTTGGAACCGGAGGCGAAGCCAAGGTGCTGATCCAGGGCGGCGAAGTCATCGTCAACGGCGAAGTCGACACGCGTCGTCGCAAACAACTGCATGACGGCGATGTCGTCACATTCAACGGCGAAGACTACCCGGTCGATGTGGCATCACTCGGCGATCCACCAATGTGAATCAGTTGGATCTAGCTGATCGCGTATTGTCCGAACCGATTCCAGTAGCCGCTGTGATGGCCCCAAAAATTGAACTGGTTGGGCAACTCGCGACAAAGGTCGTGATTCATCAACCGATCGCTCAGCTTTTCGCAAACGATCGCACCGGTACCGACAACGCGATCGATGACGGGTGCCATGTTAAGGATTCGATCTCGCGGCGAATAAAGGTTGATCAACCGACCGCGAAACGCATCCGCTTGATCGTTCCAATTCAGTCGCGATGTCATCCCGCCCATCAGCAACAGGTCATCGACGCGGCAATCTCTTTCGGCGAGCTTCTCAAGAGCCGATCGAATCACGACCGTTCCCAGCGAATGCCCCACCAGGTGCAACGGTCGCTTGCCAACTCCGGGAAGTTCCAAGATTTTGTCGGCCAACCGGATTCCGTCTCGTCGAGCGCAGTAGTACCGATGGCGGAAACTGGCTGCGCCGATAACGGCGGCGGTTCCAATGCCGCCAGCCAAAGTACCGACTCCGAGCAACGCTCGGCCACCGTGAATGGCAGGCAAAGCCGCACGGGCACCGCGAGCGATCACGCCCACCGATGGCCCAACTTCGGTCCAGGATCCAGCGGCCCACAGCACGCTGTACGTGGATCCTCTCAATTCGGCAGCACGAATCAGATTGGCGTTCGGTCGAGCCCGGTAGCCGGCCACCACGACGTGGATTGGCCCGCGACTCGATTCTTCAATCGCATCAATCCGGACTGCCATCAACAACTCTTCGGAAAAAACAAAAACAAGCTCGCCATATCGGCGAAATCAGCTCACCCAAAATACCCGATCAACACGCTTCGACGCAAAGCGATTTCTGAGCCCGATTTTCTACTCTTCCGCGGCCCGGTTACTCCCGTTAGATCCACCTGCTTCAACGGATGCACGGCGAGACGCAAAATCACTAGACTATCACCGCTCGAAAATGCTTTTGCCCGCCGCGATCACCCACTCTCGAACACCGTTCTCGATTCATGCCTGAATTCGGATCCGATTCGTCTTTCCCAACCGAAGAACCGGTGTGCATCGGGATCGATCTCGGCACCACGCACTCGTTGGTCAGCGTTTTCCGCGATGGCAAACCCGAACTGATCTCCAACGCTCACGGCGACAAGCTCACGCCATCGATCGTGGGTGTTCTGCAAGACGGCCAGATCGTGGTCGGCTCCGCTGCCAGAGAACTTCGCGTCACCGCGCCGGAACGATGTGCATGGGTGTTCAAACGCTACATGGGCCAAGAACGCAAACTCAAACTGGGCGACAAGGAATTCACGCCTCACGAGTTGAGCAGTTTGGTTTTACAGTCGCTTCGTGATGACGCGGCTGCTCAGTTGAACACTGAAATCACCGACGCTGTGATCACTGTCCCGGCGTACTTCAACGATCACCAACGCACCGCGACACGGTTGGCGGGCGAAATGGCGGGCTTGAACGTTCGCCGTA
>NZ_DDGH01000094.1:260546-301869 GCF_002337565.1 Rhodopirellula sp. UBA1907
CTTGAACGTTCGCCGTATGATCAACGAACCCACAGCCGCGGCACTCGTCTACGGCTTCCACGCTCGCGAAGAAGAAAAGAACCTCTGCGTCATCGACCTTGGCGGCGGCACATTCGACGTGACCGTCATGGAAGTCTTCGAAGGCACCCTGGAAATCCGCGCAACCGCCGGCGAGAGCATGTTGGGCGGCGAAGACTTCACCGACCGAATGGTCTCCGCGGTCTTGTCCGGCGAAGACACCCAGCTCGAACTCGCTGAACTGCAGCAACCTCTGCGTGTATCTCGATTGCGAGGCGAATGCGAAAAGGCGAAACGTTTGCTGTCCAAGGAAGAAAGCTGCAAGATCCGGCTTCCCGACCAAGATGGCAACTTCGCGGAGAAACCGAAAACATATCGGCTCACCCGAGCCGACTTTTCGCGAATGTGCGATCCGTTGATGCAGCGAATCGCGGGACCGATCGCGCGAGCACTTCGCGACGCTGAACTGGATCCCAAAGACATCGACGACGTGATCTTGGTCGGTGGCTCGACTCGCATGCCGGTGCTGCGCGACTTCGTCGTCGACTACTTTGGCAAACCGCCGATCATCGATCACGACCCCGATGAAGTCGTCGCTCTCGGCGCGGCCGTCCAAGCCGCCTTGATCGGCCAAGACGCCGCGGTCGACGACATGGTGATGACGGATGTCTGTCCGTTCACGCTGGGGGTCGAAGTCGTCAAAGAATTCGGTGGTCACATGCAGGACGGCTATTTCAAACCGGTGTTGCATCGCAATTGCACGATCCCAATTTCACGCGAAGAAGTCTTCAGCACCGTCGCGGCAAACCAAACCAACGTGACGCTGCGTGTCTTCCAAGGTGACGCTCGCAAAGTGGCCGACAACACGGCTCTGGGGGAATTGGAAGTCAAAGGATTACCACCCGGTCCCGCCGGCAGCCCCATCTATGTTCGCTTCACGTACGATTTGTCAGGCGTTTTGGAAGTCGAGGCCTATGCACCGGGAGGCGAACGGTTCCGCACCGTTTTGACCAATCATGTGCATCAGTTGTCTCCCGCCCAAATCGAAGAAGCCAAGCGTCGCATCGATGCATTGAAGTTCTATCCTCGCGATGATTTGGACAATCAAAAGCTCGCTCGTTTTGCGGAACGCATGCTCGGCGAACTCCATCCATCTCAGCGTCAACAACTCGACGAAGCCTTGGACATCTACGAGGACGCCATGGCAAGATCGGATCGCGAACACTTTGCGAGCGCAAAGGACACATTGTTGATGGTTCTATCCTCACTTGGCCTCGATCACGAAGATCATTGAACGTGACTGACTCGCCCGCCAAAACCTATTTGCGATCCATGCTGGACATCAATCCGGTATGGCAGTCCGCATCCGCGTTGCAATCGCGACGAAAGACATTGCGGATGCCGAATCATGATCGCCGGCAAACCAGCGTCGATTCGGATTCCGTTGACGACATGGTCGCCAAGCACCAAAAACGAGCGAAGGCTCGCGAGACGGTGACTCATCTTCAACAGAAATTCTTCCATCTATCGGACGAAGAACTGGGCTCAGGTTTGGCCAGCCTAAACGCTGAGGAAGTCCCCGAGTTGGCACCGACGATTCGCCGTTTGCAAACTGCCGCAACCGAACGCAACTCGTTCGTCAAAATGTTGGACGACAAAAAGTTCGACCGAGAATTGGTGATCGCATTGGGCAAGTCCGTGGTGCTGCCGCAATCCGATGCCGGCTACGTGCGTGAGAAGTACATTCAAAATTTGACGACCAAGAGCAGTCGCAAACGAGCTCGCGAGACTTCACTCAAAATTCAAAAGGCGTATCCGAATCTGTTCGCCTTAGAACGTGATTGGCTCATCACGCTGCAGAACAGCAAAGCATCGGGACCGATGAAGTCCGGCGGTGCCTCCTTGCTCAACTTCAGGGTCCTATTCTTTGGAACCCTGATCGCCTACCAAATCGCCAAGCTTTTCCTGATGGATTGAGCCGACCGCGGCAGCGCCAAACTTCTGCAGAAGCATCGCACGGCGGTGGCAGAATCCACTCCCTGCCGGTACCGCCCATCGCATCCAAGTGACACTCACGCCCATCATCGTTCATGTCTGACCCCGCGTGGCATCATCTTCCGCACGATCCAAGATCGTTCTTCGACTTAACGGAAGGCTTCGATCGTCGTGATCTGAAGCGTGCCTATGGAAAGCTGATTCGTCAGTTCAAACCGGAAACGCACCCACAGGAATTCCAACGGATTCGGGCTGCCTACGAACAACTCGAGAATGCGGAACGATACGGCCGAAACCAAGCCGAGAGCCAATCTGCCGCGGAGGCTTGGAAGCCAAACGCCAATCCTCCGCCTCAACCCGAATCGCGTCCTAGCGACACTTCGGCCTCGAATGCAAACCAAACGTCCAAGCGTCCGAAGCCACCGGTTTCGCCCGTCGATGAAGCGATCGCGAATCCGCGTGAGTCTTACACGCGTCTTTTGCAAAAGCATTCACGCTCGCCACTGGAATACTACATCCTCGCGGTGCTCAGCGACCTTCTCGTCAAACCAACCAACGAGAACGAGAAACATCGCCCCCAGTTTTTACAATGGTTGCTCGATGGCTTGCAGGAACATCCGCAAGAACCCGGGCTGATCTCACTCGTCGCAGGCACGCTTCGCGGTGATGTGCCGGACGATCAGATCCAAACGCTTCTGCCAAAGATCGCCAAATCGATTCGTTCTTCGATGTTCTATCGATTGACCGAACCGCTTTGGGAACGCCTGTTGATCGATCAACCATTCGCAACCTTTGAACGATTGATCCGCGAATGCGAAAGCCATCTGCGTCAGGGCGATCCGCGCGCCCGACTGGCGTTCTACCTTCGCATCTTGAGGACGGCCATCTGGACCGCTCCCTCGGAGTGGACTCAATCGCAACTCGAAACGTTGTCTGGCCAAGCCGCAGACTTGGACGATTCGATGCAGAACGATTTGGAATTCGTCGAATTGCTGCACAGTTATCTTTCGTCAACCAAGCCATCTGCTTCGGAGTTGCCGGCGCGTGCGACGATGGAATCGTTCCTACGCACCTACTGCACGGGCGACGGGCCGACGGCGACGGCGGAAATGGCACGGTGTCTCGACGAGATCGCTCGTGATGCTCACGGCGTTCAGGAGTCATTCCCGATCAACCAAGAACAAGACGATCACTCGTTGTTCCTACTGATGATGATGGCCACATCGGACCTGGCAGAAACAACAGGCTTGATCGCACCCGCACCAGACGAAGAGAAGAACAATCGTCAAGCGGTCTCGTGTTTGCGTGATCTCAAGAACACGCTGCAAGAGGTCGTGCATCGCGTTTCATTGATTGACACAACCTACAAATGGATTCCGTTCGCGGGATCCTTCGCGGTCTTGCTGCTCCTCTTCGCCGGAATCCTGTTCATTTCAATGCCGGTCATCAATCAACTGAACGGTCCAGCGGCGCTCGTCGCCATTTGTGTACTTTGCCTGATCGCAGGATTAGGATTTAACATCTACTATTTCTTTTGGTTCTATCCCAAGCACCTTGCCGAGCGTGCCGAAAACTCACGTCAAAAATACTTCGCAACGTGCTACACCAAACGTTGGCGAGGGCGACTGTTCCGCTATGTGCAATCCTGTGGGGAATCTCCCAGCGATTCATTGACGCGTCTCAACGAGGCTGCCGCATTCCACGACGACACCGAATGGATGAACCTGGTCCTCAGTTTCTGCCACGGCGATCTCGGGCTACTGATCTTCGCCCGCGCTCAATTGTTTGTGGGGTGAGTGGGAGTGGGAGTGGGAAAGGGGCTCAGGGCCACAGAACCACAGGAACCTACCCGTAGGCGGATTCGCCAGAATTCGGACCGCACACCGTCCCATGATCGCAAAGCGAGCGAGCATCACAACCCGCCGCGTAAGCAAGGCCACCATTAACAATCCCCGCCTTCCTGTAGCCGGATTCGCCAGAATTCGGACGCACACCGTCCCATGCTCGCAACGCGAGCAAGCATCCCAACCCGCAGCGTAAGCAAGGCCACCACCAACAATCCCCGCCTCCCCGTAGCCGGATTCGCCAGAATTCGGACCGCACAACGCCCCATGCTCGCAACGCGAGCGAGCATCACAACCCGCAGCGTAAGCAAGGCCCACACTACAACCTACAAGTGCAGCGGCAAGAACCGTTTCACTTCATCGGGCTGTTTCTCCGCAGGAGGATCCAACCACGGAACCTCCTCTTCCCGTTGCATGTGCTCGCCGATTCGAGCCCGCACGTCGCGAACGATCGTCGACAGCACATCGCGTTCGGTGGCACCTTCGGTTTCGACACCTTCCAAGTTCGCAACGCGGCCCCGCGTGCGACCACTTTCCGTTCGGCTCACGTAAACCACGCACCCAAACGCCGGCTGATCTTTCTTGCTGGTCGTCGGCAAATCGGTCACGCTAGATCTCCCAAATCAACTCGTCGTCCTTCATGCAAACTCGTACGAGCCGCCTTCAAAATCGCGGCCGCATTGAACGCGTCTTCCAATCCACTCAGATTTCGAACCAAACTCGTCACCGCCCGATGGAATTGACCGAGCATCTTCTCACCAACCGGGGATTCCCCCTCCAAGAACTCTTGGTGACGTCCAGCGTCATCGAACCAGACCAACGTTCCGGGCAGATCGACAAACGCGACTCCGTTCTCGCAACAAACCTGCATCGCCGCGGGTGGTCGAAAACCGATTGCCTCTTGCCATTGGGCGGGGATGTAACTGCCACAACTGACTTGAGCGGTGACACCCTTGTTTCCGCTAGGTCGCCGACTGCTTTCGGTGGAACTCCCATTGGATGTCGCTGCTGGAGTACCAGTCGAAAATCGTTCACGCGAGCCTCGACTGGAAGTCGCATCATTGAACAACAAACTGAGAGCTTGGTAGTCCGCCGCTTCTTCAGGTGAGTGATTGGCCGACATCACACTGAGAGGGCGTTCTCCGACAACGTAACAACACCAATCAATCAACTGCATCAATTCGGTGCGCGTCATCCGAGCACGAATCTCTTCCGGATCGACTCGCGAATCGTCACCCAAGTTTCCCTCGACACCGCGCCGCGTGATTTGGTCGCGTCGCTTCAGTGGAGCGTCTTCCAAACACAATCGCTTGTGACAAAAAATCAGTCGGGGTGCCCCCAGGTGAGTCGCGATCAATTCCTTCAGCCGCAACGTCGCGGGGGCAAACCGTCGTGGAAGCCCAGCCATGAATGCGACTCCGGAATCCTCCACGCAATTTTTGAATTCGCGATCGCGGACTGGATCGAAATCTAAATCGCTGGCCCAGTAGACCGCTTTGCCGGCCCGACAGGCCGCCGTTGCGGGATGGAATCGCAACCAAGAGTTCTCGAGCACCAACACCGCGTCGATGTCATCCCGCGTCACCAACGCTTGGTATCCGTCGACGGGGTCCGCTTGGAACTCGGAGACCGCAGATTCGGCCAATTTGGACACGTTGCAATAGATCGCACGAACATCGAATCGATCTCCTAGCATCCGCAATGCAGGCCGGTGCATGGACTGCCATTGATCGCCCAATCCGATCAATCCGATTCGCAATTTCACTCGAGTTCCCTTCGCAGTTCGCCTGGATTGTTCATCGATGCACAATCTAGCAGATTCGCAAGCGTTCGGTATGCAGCCTAGCGTTCCGCTCCGGCCGCCAAAGAATCCACCTCCACGAAAGTTCGGTTTGAGTAACCTGCGCAGGGCTGACAACGACAGCGTTCCCAATGCATCGTCGTTGTGGGAAGCTCCAGTCACCTTCTCGCGACGCAATCCATCGCCCGCCGGCCACGGGAAATGTCAGCAAGCTGCTTGACCCTCCTCAGTGCCCGCGTTTCACCCCCGATTGCCGCACGCAAGCGGCTTTCGGCTGAGCATCTTCCAAAGGCCGCCAAATTCTGAACATATCGCCATGTAACAAACCATGGTCCCGTCCGCTGAGTGGAGTGTTGCTCGACATGCACCACCCCCTTCACCAGCACGGACCGAAATCATGCGTCAGTTCACCCTCACCATCGTTTTCAGCGTTTGTTTTCTGTCGACCGCCAGCGCACAGCACCAAACACACCCCGAGCACACTCGCCCATCGCCGCCTCCCATCCGAAAGGCCGACAAAGGAATTCTCGAAGCGGAATGGCTGGAAGCGATCGCGATGACGGACTACGAAGTTTGGATCGCGGAAGACACATCGAAGAAGCAAGAATTCGAACTCTTCTTGCAAACGAAGGATGGGTGGATCAACGTCGGAGATGCTGCCGGCGGGCTGCATATCCAGCCTCGTTTCTTTGACACCCGAGAAGAAGCGGAACTATTCGCGTTGCTAGAACTGGAGCGCAATCCGGGATACCTGGACTATTTCATCAAGTCCTACACACCCGACATGGACTGGCAATACGTCGACACATTCGACAGCAACGCCGAAGCACGCGAATTCTTGGATGGTTTGCTGGAATTGATCGGCGACAACTACGTCGGTGATGTCCGAAAAGTGACCGTTTTGCCGCGGTCGCTTCAATAACCATCTCTATCCGAAGTGGCAATGATCGCTGCTGTCGATCGCTTGCGAAAGGCAGACTGCGATTCCGACTGGTATGCTTGGCACCTGTCGATTTGCTCATGGGTTCATATTTCCCTCACGAGCGACAATTCCAAGCGGGGTCCAATCAATGCCATCTACCAAAGCACTTTTAGCCGCCGCGATCACTTTCGTCGCTTTGTCATTCGTCGACGCGGTAGCTCAAGACAATTTCATCGAACGACCGAGTCAACCGGCGGCTGAAGGACCGAAAATCCCCAGTGGGCTCAATCAAGGTTTCTCGATCGTTCGCACCCCGGCCAAACGAGTCACCGCGACCATCACCTTCGCGGTCGACATCCCATCGGTGAAAGCCAACACATGGGTTTTCGCAATGCCGGAGCCCCCGAACTTGCCCGGTCAAACATTGGTGAACGCCAGCACCACACCCGCCAGCGAACGCATCACAGATAAGTCTGTGTTGAAGCGGATCATTCGCCGGAGTCGCATCGAGGTGGTGGATGATTCGCAAACCAGTTCCGCCCAGTTCCGATGCGATGACGAAATTCAATTGTTTGCTCGATCGTTGCAATACGACAAACGAGCCACTTCAGCGAACCCGTCAGTCGATCCGCTCTCAGACGAAGACCGAGCGATCTTTCTGCGGGCGACGCCAGAGTACGACTTTCAGTCCGAAGCATTCCAAAAGTGGAAAACGAAG
Source organism: Rhodopirellula sp. UBA1907 (assembly GCF_002337565.1). Classification (NCBI taxonomy): domain Bacteria; kingdom Pseudomonadati; phylum Planctomycetota; class Planctomycetia; order Pirellulales; family Pirellulaceae; genus Rhodopirellula; species Rhodopirellula sp. UBA1907. Next base: position 267,845 of record NZ_DDGH01000094.1, read on the forward strand.
AATCGGTTTCGACGCATTCGGACGGAGGGCGAAGTCCGATTCGCTCAACGAGTGTTCCAAAGACTGGCCAACACGTACCAGTATTCGTATGTCCCAAGCGAAGACAGAACCGCATCCCTGTTGTGCCAATCGGATGCAACTGACTGCGGTGGTCTCTCCACTCTTTTCGCCACCGTCATGCGAAGCGAAGGCGTGCCAGCACGAATTCTATCGGGCCGATGGGCGATCTCTGCCAATCCAGGCGAGACAATCAACGATCAGCCGTACTACCAATACCACGTGATCGCAGAGTTCTACGCTCAAAACGTTGGCTGGATTCCTTTGGACACCTCTTCGGCGATCATTCATGACCGAACCAAAACAAAACTGCAATACTTCGGTCAGTCCGACGGTGACTTCATCACCTATCACGTTGATCCCGGCGTCGAGTTCGACACGGACCTTCACGGTGACTACCGAGCCCCATACTTCCAAATCCCTTTGATGTGGCTGACCGGCGAGGGCAACCTCGACCAATTTAGCCATCAGGAATCTTGGACCGTCAAACCCTAAATGGTTGTTGCCTTCGTATGCAGAGAACCTAACAACGGCAAAAAAGGGCGATGGTGATTCATTCACCATCGCCCCTGTCGCTTCCACAGATTCGTTGAGCACTGATCAACTTGAGTTTTTCGACCGATCGGTCATGTGGATTAATATCGGAAGATCATGTCCACGGTGACTCGGTCTTCCAGCACGTCTTTGAACGCGGTCAAAGGAAATTCGTAAGCCACACCTGCTTCAAAGCTGCTGTTTGGTTTGAACTTCATGCCGACGTTGTGAGTGACCAAATCGTTGCCTTCCACATCGGTTGCGCCCAAGTTGAGCAGGTCTTGGCCAGAAACACCCAGTGCCAAACCGTTTTCAGCTTCGTCAACCCAGTGCCACCAGGAGTTTTCAGTGAACAGGTAGACACGGTCGGTCAACTTCACGTCAAAGTGGTTGTTCCAATGAACGGTCGTGCTTTGAACCGATTGGTCAACGGGCAACTGCCACCCAACGGAGCTGAGGATGTGGGCGTTGCCACCCATCAAACGTTGTCCACCCGTCGCGAAAAAGTGGAATTCCCCATCGCCGATCGCTTGCGACGATTGTTTGCTACCCATCGGGATTTCGTATGTGAATCCGCCGGACAACAACGTTCCCGATTGGGTATCGCGAATCAAGTTGTATTTCAGCCCCGCTGAAACATCAGCCCATCCGGAATCCAACAACAACGTGTCCAACGCTCCTTCGCTGTTATCCAGGATGTATCCATCCTTCACGGCGATCAGACTGAGTCGTTCCGTCAAAGCCACACGGAACTGCAATGCAAACAGTTGGACCGAGCCGCCGCCGGGAATGTTTCCGGGTCCGAGCGTGGCGGGAAACTGATGCGTCACGAAGATGGGACGCAATTCCGTCAAATTGCGTGGATCTTCGAAGTGAACAAAGTCAATCATTGGGCTGATGAAATCGTCGAAGCAGTGATCACTTGGACGCAGGTGTCGTTTCAACGAGGCCAGGCATCCTGCGGCTTTGCAACCACGGCACCCGACTGAATCACACAGGGAGTCGCACCCACTGTCATCGCAACCAAGCTCATCGCAACACACATCGTCGCATCCAACCAGCCCCAATGGATCACAACCATTGGAATGTCCGGCCGAAGCAAACGACGTCAAACAGCACCCCATGATGACGGCCAAAGCCGAGGCCTTCCAAACGCAATTCACGATCCGTCTCCTATTGACATGCACATTGACAATGGCCGATCAACGCTGCCGGACCAATTGAACAATGTGCTTGTTTCGTTACTGACGGCAAATCGGTCGACAAAGACACACTGCTGCGATCTCACGCCAATGATCCGCACAGATTGCCAAGTCCCACTCAATGGCAAACTTGGTATCACCCAATGCCAAAGTTGCATGACTGCCAATCCAGATCGTGCGGCCTTGTCACACACTACGATCCCGCCCAAATCTCACTGTGCCAATACGACGCGAATCGATGCGTCGCCTCCCAACCGACTGCTCATCTCGCAGCAATTCAAAAATGCAATTAAGTCGATCCGGCACCAACACAATCTCTGCAACCCAACCAATTTGCTGAACTCAAACGTTCGACTGCGACATCGCGTCCAACACGAACGCATGGTGAGTTGTCTGTGACGACCTGGGTCGCGATTCGTCCTGTTGAGGTGGAAATCTGTTTAGAATTACGGCACCGGCCTCGAATTCCCCCCGTAGAGCAACACGCATGAGCACCGACACGAACCGACAAGCAATTGCCCAAATGAAACAGGAGCAGTTGCCGGTTCCAAGCCATCGGTTGCACAGCTGGCCTCACTTTGTCGGCCTGTATGCGGGAGAGCATGTTGCGGCGACCGAGTTTGTGATTGGCGCAACCTTTGTCGCCATGGGAGCGACGACTCGCGACATTCTGATTGGGCTGCTGATCGGCAACATTTTGGCGATCCTAAGCTGGACGCTCATCACCACCCCGATCGCCGTTCAGACTCGATTGAGTCTCTACACCTACTTGGAAAAGATCGCTGGCGACTCGATGACGCGGCTCTACAACTGGGCCAATGTCTTGATCTTCACGGTCATCTCCGCCGCGATGATCACGGTCTCCTGCACCGCGGTGCGGCTGCTGTTCAACATACCGGCTCAATTGGAGTGGTATCCGACGGACTTTTTGTTTGTCGCGGTTGTTGTCGCGGTGGGAATGATCGTGGTGTTGATCGCGATGTACGGATTCAACGCCGTGGCAGAATTCTCGGGTCTATGCGGTCCGTGGCTGGTCGTGATGTTTGTAAGTGGAGCTTTGGTGCTGTTCCCTGCATTGGCTGAATCGGTTCTTGGAAAAACCACCCTCGCCGGCCTTGGTGATTTTCTCGTCATCGGCGACCATTCGATTTGGACCGGAACCAATGCGGAAGGCAAACCGGGAATCGGAATGTGGGAGGTCGCCGGTTTCGCTTGGGCGGCCAACACGATCACGCACTTCGGATTGATTGACATGGCGTTGTTGCGATACGCGAAAAAGTCGATCTATGGGTTGTGCACCAGTGCGGGCATGTTGTTCGGACACTATATCGCGTGGATCGCATCAGGCATCATGGGTGCCGGAGCGGCGGTGTTGCTGAAGTCCACCATTGTTGACCTCGATCCCGGTGACGTTGCCTATCGAGCACTCGGATTGTCCGGCTATGTCATCGTCATCGTTGCCGGGTGGACGACCGCGAATGCGAACCTGTATCGCGCGGGTTTGGCCGCCCAAGCGATCTTCCACAATCGGTCTCGTAAAAAGGTCACGTTCACCGTCGGATGCGTAACCGTCGCGGTTGCGTGCTTCCCGTTTGTCTTTCGTCAAATCCTTCCGCTGTTGACCTACGCGGGTCTGTTGGTCGTTCCCGTCGGAGCGATCGTTTTTGCCGAACACGTGGTGTTCCCTCGAATCGGCTTCACGCGTTATTGGGCGAAATTTCGAAATTTGCCGCACAGCACTCCCGCCATTGCATCCTGGATCGCTGGGTTGATCTTTGGGTTTGGGCTGAACGCGATGCAGGTGATGTCGTTTTACTACCTGTTTCTTCCCACGTGGGCATTCACGATTCTGCTCTACACTTTCCTGGCCAAGCTCTATGGGGCCGCGGAAGCTTATCCGGCGGAAGAAGAAAAGGAGCGAAGACTCAACGAAGACATTCGCGAATTCCAACACGAACAAGCGTTGGCGGAAGGCGAACCCGTCACCGACTCATCGCGTTTGACCCTGGTGCTACGATGGACCTCACGGCTTTGTCTGCTGTTCATCTTGTTGCTTGCCTTGAGAACAATGTTCCAAAGTCCGGACTTGCAAACCTACACCTCCAATCGTGACCTCTTCTACACCTGGGCGTTCGTGCTGACGATTTCGTATTTCGCGACCGCATACTGGGTTCTGCATCGCTACAAAGCCATCAATCCACAGCACGACAATTAGTCAACTGGCTGGAACAACATGACCAATGAAACCAAGACGCTAAACGAAGCCAACCTGACAGCGTTGCCCGCCGAACTATTGCCGCCGCAATACGACCGCAGTCGTCTGAAGCCTCGAATCGTGCACGTCGGCGTCGGTGGGTTCCATCGATCGCACGAGGCCTTTTACACCGACGAACTGCTGCGGGCGGATGAGTCTTGTGATTGGGGAATCTGCGGCGTGGGTTTGCGACCAGGCGATGAGAAAATCGCCTCGATATTGAAAGAGCAAGACTATCTCTACACGCTGATCATCCGGCATCCCAATGGCACCATCGAAAACCGCGTGATCGGTTCGATCATCGATTTCTTGATGGGATGCGACGATCCCGAATCGGTGATCAAACAAATGGCCAGTCCCGACACTCGAATCGTATCGCTGACCATCACCGAAGGCGGCTACAACCTGGACGCCGCGACTGGTGATTTCAATTGGGATCATCCCGACGCGCAGCACGATTTGGAACATCCGACCAAGCCAAAAATGGTGTTTGGGTTTCTTACCGAGGCGCTCAAGCGTCGTCGAGCACGCGACCTTCCCGCGTTTACGATCCAGTCGTGCGACAACATCCAACACAACGGCGACCTGACTCGTAAAACGGTGTTGGGATTCGCGAAAAAGCAGGATCCGGAACTCGCGGAATGGATCGAAGCCAACGTTTGCTTCCCCAACGCAATGGTTGACCGGATCACTCCCGTCACCACCGATGCTGACATCGCATACTTGGCCGAGGAACACCAACTGACGGACCAATGGCCAGTCACTTGCGAGCCATTTTGCCAGTGGGTCGTCGAAGACAGTTTCTCTTCGGGTCGCCCCAAATGGGAATCCGTCGGCGCTCAATTTGTCCCCGATGTTGTTCCTTACGAGAAGATGAAGTTGCGGCTTCTCAACGCCGGTCACTCCGTGTTGGGCATCCTTGGATCGCTTCATGGACACCGGACGATCGATGGTTGTGTCTCGGACACTCTGTTTGCCACTTACCTACGCCAGTTCATGGATGTGGAAGTGACGCCGGTGTTGGACGAAGTCGAAGGAATCGACCTGGAATCCTACAAAGACACGTTGTTGCAGCGTTTTGGAAATCCAAACATCAAGGACGCTCTTTCCCGCATCTGCCTGGAAAGTTCCAGCAAATTGCCGGTCTTTTTAATTCCGACCATCCAAGACAACCTGGCTCGCGGTGGCAGCATCCAATTCGCGACGTTGGTGATGGCGGCTTGGTGCTTTTACAGCGACAAGCAAACCGACCAAGATGGCAACGCTCTTGAGATCACTGACGAACTGAAGACACAGCTTCATCAAGCGGCGGTTGCCACTTGCAAAGATCCGCTCTCGTTCTTGGAAGTCACCGAGGTGTTCGGCGATCTGATTCAAAACGAACGCTTCACCAAGCAATACGTTTCGATGGTTGAAACGCTCTACGAAACGACCGATATCGCGTCGATGATGGAGCGTCTGATTCAAACCTCGGGGCAGGCGAACTGACACCTCGCCCGAGTTCGCTTTTGTGAACCAACTCGCAGAGACCGAAATTGCGTCGCTGCAAGCGTCTCCGGTCTTGTCCGTTTAGATCAAACGGTTTTCCGCGAAGATTTGATCGATGGCAGCGATTCGCTGGTCATCCTCCGATCGGCGATTCAAATCATCGCGAGATGAATTTTGTTCCAGAGACACCTGAGCGGTGTCTTGAACAATCGGTTCGCGATTCCCTTGTCCCGATCGGTCAGAACCGTCGCGGTTTGGCTGGTTCTCTCGGTCGATCGTGGCCAGCTTGCCATCATCGACGCCTTCGCCAATCGAATCATCTTCCGATGTCGCCACGATGAATTCGGATGCGACCGACGCTGCGATGGACTGGCCGACCTCCTGACCGACCAGATCATCGAAGTCTAAATGAATGCCCAGGTAAATTCGGCTGCGTCCATTCTCGGCCATGGCTTCACTGAAGGAACTGAAAGTTCGCTCCGCGTCTTCCAGATCCAAACCATAGGCTTCTTGAAGCTCCGGGTTATCCATCAGGATCTCAAGCTCTTCCGACGCGACGGTGAATGAGATGTCATCGGTCCCATAGAATTCTTGCAAGGTCCCGAACAAGGCACCGCCGAATGTCGCGTGGCCGGAGATGTACGTTGGGAACTGTGGCGTGAAGCCAACAATGTCATCGCCTCCGTCGGGAGCCCCCAAGGCGGTCCAATCAGCATCGCCTTCTGTCAAAGCATTCCCATCCGCGTCACCTTCCTGAATCGCGGTGACCGGACGCCAGAACTCCTCTGCAAACTTGGTCGTCCATGCCACAACGCCCGCATCGGCCATCGCGACCGATGCCTGAGCGAACAGCGCCGCATTCTCTTCGAATGTGTTGCCTTCTTGCACGGCCACCGTTTCAAGGATGTCATTGAACAATGCCAGCGGAGTTCCCAAACCTTCTCGGTCGTAGGCCCAAAAGATACCCGCTTCGGTTTGGTCGGCTGTTCGAGTGGTGCTGTCTACCGCTCCCAACTCTTTCACTTCGTTGTACGACGCCGCGTATTCTTCGCTGGTCAAATCCGGAGGCGAATCCGGTGTGCAGGCGTCCGCATCCGAGATGGCGAACGTGTCGACATCGCCCCATCCCGGTCCCCAAACCGGCACGTCTGGATTCAGCGGATCCGATTGGAAGGAACCAACCTCGTCGGTGTAGGTGTACTCCACGATCGCGTCCGAACCATCATCCGCACGATTCGCAATCACGGTGCTGCCAACTTCAGCCCCGAGAATCAGCCCCGCCTCCGTTTCCGATTCCTGGCTGTAGGTCGCCAGCACCTCCGAATAAAACGAATCAATCGTTTCTTGCTGGTCTAGGTACAAAGAACTCAAAACTGAGTAGGCGGCACTGGAAGCGGCAGCCTGCGATGAAACGTTGCCGGAAGAGTTCGTCAGCGAAGAATCGTAATCATAGAATGTGATTTCAGAATCGCCGGACGCGATCGCGACAGAGTCATAAATCGCGACGTTCAGCATCGCCATCGCTCGCGAGGCGTACCCCGGGTTTTGATAGTCCTCGCTGTTGGAGTTCAACTCGTTGAACAAGTTGTTCCAATCGAGCACGGCGTCACCGGTCAACTCAATCGCCGAATCCGTTTGATCGTCCGTAGTCGTTCCGCCGGTCGATTGATCATCGTCCGGGGTGTCCCCGGAATCCGATTCATCTCCGTTCGTACCGGAATCTGCCTGGTCTTGGTTTCCCAATCCTCCGCCAGGTGATCCCGAATCGCGTGATCCACCCTGATCGCGATTCAGACGATTGATCACCATCAATACATCTAAAGCACTGTTGCGACCATCGTTGTTGACGTCGGTCATCTGTCCGCGTCCGACATCGCCTGCGGCTTCACCGGCTTGTTCACGATTCATTCGATTGATGATCGTCAACGCATCCAAAGCCGTGACCTGGTCATCTTCGTTGACGTCTTCCGGCATCGCCTCGTTGTGAAACAAATTGGCCGCGAGAAGGTTCCTGGCCTCCAAGTTCTCCGACTTCAACTTCCGACGAGTCGACTGTCGATGCTGTTTGCGAGAGCGAGCTGACTTGGACGTTTTGCCCCAACGATTCCAACTGAGTGGCATGGTATTCCCCGCGTCGCGTTTAAGAGAAGGAGAAGCGGCGGGCCATTCAAATCGTTGCAATTCGCGACGAAACAGGACTCGCCATACCTTCTGAGGACGGACCCCGCGACCAAACGTCACACCTGCATCGCAGTCACATCGAAAGTCAGCGAACAATTCGCAGCAAATCGTCCTGCTTCCGGCCGCTTCCAGGGGGCGAGGACACCCGGCAGCCATTCCGGCCGGCACAATCGACACCCCAAAAATGTGGCACTAGGAAGTCTGGGCGAATTGGTTGACAATGAATCGAGTGATGTCAGTAAAGTGCCTGACGTCGATCTATTTCCACCAGTGTTTCCTGCGAGTCTCCCGTGTTGCCACTTTCGTCCATGGGCCAGCAAATCGCCCAAACACTCTCAAACCGTCATGGGTTTTCCGTCGATGCCGTCAGCCACATGTTGGCAGCGGTCTACAACGGAAACGGAAGCATGGCCCAGTTCTCACATCCAGAATTCGGTGGGTCAGGACAATGGATGTCCGGCGGCATGATGATGATTGGCGACATGTTCAATCAAAATCTGAAGTACCGTGTCGCCGCACTGTGTGACGACTGCGCTCGTTCGATCGCCGAGAACCAAACCGGAACAACCAGCGGTGTGTTCCAATCGCAAAGCCAAAGCGGTGGCTCAAACTACCAAGACCAGCAAGCCGGCGGCGGATCGGGCGAGAACAGTTTGTTCGCACCGGACCCGCGACGAAATTGGTGGCCCAGCGAACTTGGATCGCCATCGGCCAGCGGATCGCAAAACCAAATGCGTTACGCGTACTTTGCTAACGCACAACGTTTGGCGGTCGCGACGGGCGATGACGTTTGGTTGTACGACACTCTGCATCACAACATTGGTGGATTCAGCCAACAGCAATCAGGCGACGGTTCCATCACCTTCACCAGCCAATTCGGAATCGTTCCACTGTCATCGCTGCCTGTCGTCAGTCGAAACGGAGTCACCGAAACGCCGCAAGCCCCACCCGCTCCGGCTCCATCGCAAGCGTCGTCACCTCCAGCGGCACCGACTCAATCGACGCAAGAGACTTCGCCTGCCGAGCCTACGCCGGCTTCGGTCACCACATCGAACCAACCGCAAACAACGTCGTCCAATCCGAACGATGTTTTTGAAACGATCGATCGCCTCGGCGGCTTGCTCGACAAGGGCTACATCACGCAGGAAGAATTCGATCGCAAGAAGTCCGACTTGCTGGACAAAATTTAGAGTTCGCCGGCAACGGTTCGCTCATTGGATGGTCGGTCTTTCGTGGGGAATGACAAACATCCGTGGGAACGATCGAGGAACCGTTCCGCCCGAACCTACCAAACCAAGTCGCTTTCGACCACGGTCTATTGACCTTGCAAGGAGACCGGTCGCCGCCGCCCATTGCCGCGAGCCCATCTGATAGACTGCCTCTCGACTTAGTGACGCTGATCTTCCCGTCGACGTCACCAAGGTTGTCTTCTCTCCCGCTCGCTCCTTCATTCCCCACGAGGCGTGTTTCGATGTCAGATAACAAAGGTGTTGTGTACCTTGGCGATGGAAAGGTCGACGTTCAGTCGATCGACGATCCCAAATTGGAACTCAGCTATCGAGGAAAAACTCGGCAGTGCCATCATGGAGTGATCCTGAAGGTCATCTCCACCAACATTTGCGGCTCCGACCAACACATGGTTCGAGGACGCACGACCGCCCCGGCCGGCATGGTGCTTGGGCACGAGATCACTGGCGAGGTCGTGGAAGCCGGCCGCGACGTGGAGTTCATCAAAAAAGGTGACATCTGCAGCGTGCCGTTCAACATCGCGTGCGGTCGATGCCGCTGCTGCAAAGAAGGCGACACCGGCGTTTGTGAAAACGTGAACCCCGACCGCCCCGGCGCAGCTTATGGTTACGTCGACATGGGCGGCTGGATCGGCGGCCAATCTCGCTACGTGATGGTTCCCTACGCCGATTGGAACTTGCTCGCGTTCCCTGACCGCGACCAAGCTCTCGCGAAAATTCGCGACTTGACCATGTTGTCGGATATCTTCCCAACCGGATACCACGGCGCGTACACCGCGGGCGTGACCACCGGCAGCACAGTGTACGTCGCGGGAGCCGGCCCAGTCGGACTTGCCTGTGCTCACGCGGCCCAGTTGCTCGGTGCCGCCGTGGTGATCGTTGGCGACATGGTCGAGGAACGGCTCGCGCAAGCCCGCTCGTTTGGTTGCGAGACGGTTGACCTCAAAACCGAGGCTTCTTTGCCAGACATGATCGAACAAATCTTGGGATCCCGCGAAGTCGACTGTGCCGTTGACTGTGTTGGATTCGAAGCCCGCGGTCATGGTGGAGATTCAGGTGTCGAGAAACCCGCGACGGTGCTCAACCAAGTCATGGAGGTGACCCGAGTCGGAGGCGGAGTCGGCATTCCCGGCTTGTACGTGACCGACGACCCGGGCGGAGTCGACGAAGCAGCCCGCACCGGCAACCTATCGCTCCGCATCGGTTTGGGCTGGGCCAAATCGCTGCACTTCACCACCGGCCAGTGCCCTGTGATGAAGTACAACCGAGGCCTGATGATGGCGATTCTGCATGATCGCTGCCAAATTGCCAAAGCGGTCAACGCAACGGTGATCTCGCTGGAAGATGCCCCTCAAGGCTACGCCGACTTTGACCAAGGAGCCGCGAAGAAATTCGTCCTCGACCCACACGGCGTCCTGGCTGCTTCCAGCTAAGAACCACGTTAACAACAAGTGACGTAGCGGAAGGGCGCGAGCCCTCCGGTTCCTCACCGGGCGGCTTGCGCCACACCGCTAACATCGTGACTTGTTGTTCACGCGTTGCTAAGGAACGCGACATTCAATGGACGCGACAGAGGGCAGATGCAGCGATTGCATTCGCCCTCTCATGCGGCGGCTTGTCGATTGAGTCGTCAACGAGGTTTAAATGTATGTAGGATGGGCACTCTTGCCCGTCCAGGTTGCGGATGTCGGCCAAGAGTGGCCAACCTACAGCAAAATCGACAAGCCCGTTGCCAACGGGCGAGGTTCGCAAGCTGTTGCGAGCACGGCACTTCAAAACTGCACAACATTTTGATGGGTCAGGCTCCCGCTACACTCACCGAGCATACGAAGCCGCACAAAGGGCACCAAACCAACTCCTGGAGTCAACTACCAGAACCGATCCGAGTCACGCGGCTCTCGCGTTGGCGGTACAATTATGAGATGCGACTTCAACCAATTGTTGCAGTGCACTTTGACGTGAATGACACAACCGACAGCACTGTTGAAGTGTCGTTCCGTTTGGCTCTAGCTGAGGAGTTCCGGCGATGAACCGACGTTTTTTCGCGTTACTTGCAGTGGCACTCCTTTTCTTGATGCTCGTCTCCTTCGCTTGGGTCGCGAATCGTTCCATCCGTTGGGTGACTAGCTTGCCCGATCGCATCGAGATCCGCTTCGAAGACGACGCCATGACCGCAGTGATCACTGAGTGCATTCGGGCATCGCTGACGCAACCAGACACGGAGATGCAGACGCAATCGCTGCACGCTCTCCTCCGCGGCGTAGAGGAAAACCCAGAACTCGCTGATTGGCTTCAAACCGAATGTGGATCGGAACTCAAGACGCTCAGAAATTCAACCGACGTGGGCGTGGCTTCGATGGCGAGCATGCTCATGTCGAAAGAGAACAAGTGATCGCTCCGGCGTTTGCTGCGGTTGCTTTGGAGAGAACGCGGATCAAAAGACAAACGGCTCAAATATCGAGAACGAAGCAGGTCGGCAGGAGTCTTTCAGCATTTGAACTGTTTTGGCAATCACCACTGGTCCCACCTAAAACCGGGGCTAACGCCCAAACGGCTTACACGGTTGTGCCCGATCATTTCTGCCGACCTGTTTAGATGCGACAGGAACATGCAGAATCGTCGCTTAACGTTGTGAACTCCGAGGCGATTTAGTCCTGTCCGGCTCAATAGCCGGTCAGGGTTTCGCTCAAGATCTCGTGTAGCTCGGTTCGCGTTGTTGCGTTCAGATGCGAGTATTGGTTGGGCACAGTCTCTGCGGTCAGGATGGTACGCAGTCGCGTCAAGATTTCTGTTCGCAGGGTTGGCTGCAAGGCGTCAAAGGCTTCGGTGTAGACCAGGAAGCTACATGGGTATCGGAACAACCTGGTTTGCAGATCAAACTGCCGAAGCGATCGCCCCTTCGAATCGATCGGCCCGAGTGCCTCGAACTCATGCACAAATTCGCCCGCAGTTTCGATGGGTGACTCCAACGGCTCCTCGTCGCAGAACAAGATTGCCTGCAACACTTGGCGTGCGGCTTCGGCGATTTGCATCGACAGCTCCTTGTCGTCTGTTTCGCTGGTGCTCTGCCCCTTCGCTAGACGCTGTGCACGATCGTACTCCAGCATTCGGACGGTGAAGTCCGCTTTGACGAAAACATTGTGCACGCTGGTTTGATGCCCCAGGACCATCAACGCCGCAATGTCACTGGTCGGCAACAGGTACCCGGAGGTGTCAATGCGATCTTCCAAGTCCGTGACATTGCCGCTGCGACGCAGATCCAACGTGTTGCCTCGCAAGAAGGCGTTGCCCATGTGCTGCATGGAACCATGGTTGCCGGTCACGTACCAACCGCCCCAACGCTCCGCAAAGGGACTGGAATCACTGGTCACGTGCGAGGGGAATTGGGCGTTGATCCCGCCGTCATGAAACGGCGAAACGCTCCGCATCATATGCCCCGGCAACCCGCCGGTCATCGATGTGGCATGGCAACCTAAACAGTCATAGTCTGACCGCGTCATCTTCGCTCGCCAGGGTTTCATGTCGACGGTGTAGAACGCCGCTCCCAACTTCGAATCGGCGGTTGAGACTTCAACCAACGAACTGCCGCGCACCCAACCAACGTACGTGTCGTCGTTGAAGTAAATGGCTCTTGGGTTGGAACGTGAGATGTGCTGGACCTGCATGCTGGTCTTGGAAAACACCAGGGTTTGCGATGAAACTGGGATATCCAATGCCTCCAGGAGCGATTCCAAGTGCCCGCGTGGCTTGCTGTAATCGAGCCGCACTTCTTTGGACTGGATCTTCGCAATCAACCGGCTGACGCGATTGTCCTCGACCGTGTCGGAGTAAGAAAACGGCGGCTCCTCGATGTCCATCAAACCTTGCGCTGACACTGTTGAAGGGACGCCAATGGCGAGCAACCATCCCAAGGTCAGAACCATCGCCACCAGGCATTTCAACGATGAATGATTCGTCATGAACTCGCCAATGTCATGTGATTGATTTCGGGTCATGTCTCGTTCAGGGTTCGCAGAATCTCAGCAAGGTTTGATTGATGCACAGCCCAGTACCACCGGTTTTCGCTACGCCAATTACGTACACCTCTCTGTATAGAATACACTGTAAGCGCTTCCACGTGAACGCTGCCCGGGCGTGAACTCCGCAGGTATTCCCAAAACCAAGAGAATGAACTCAGCGAATGAGTTCAGAAAGGGACATCACCGGGCGCCGAGCACCCAAGCCCCAACCACGATTGCTCCGGTGATCACGCCAGCGACCATTTGGAACGAACTGCGGGCAAGCCACGCCTCCGGCAAGCGGCATCCGATCCAGCCAAACAGCGTTCCAGCGACGAAGCCGGTGACGTGCGCCAACACATCGGTCCGTTCGCCTTCCAGCCCCATGAACGACAACAACAGGACGCCGCCAATCAAGGGACTCCAGCGAACCAAGGCCTTCGTCGATGTTTTGTATCGAGGGTGCATCGCGTGCGCGACCAGAATCCCTAACGCGGCAAACACGGCAGTCGACGCGCCGATCGAAGTGTGCGCCGCGTCCCGGATCACGGCGTTCATCAAATTCCCCAAAGCACCGGCCAAGACAATTGCCAACCAAGCCAATCCGCCACCTAGAAGACGGCCCGCCAGCACGCCGAAGACACACCCAAAAACCAAGTTCGAGAGCAAATGCCCGGCATCAGCGTGCAAGGTCAGCGCGGTGATCGTTCGCCACCACTCACCGTTCATCACATCACCGGCGTTCATCTGCCCGACCGCTTTCCAGTCGATCCCGTAGGCAGACGTATCCGCCAGAACGGCGACCGAAACAATGAAGATGGCGTAGTAAACCACCCCCGCAATCGAACCACCGAACACGAGGGCTTTGGATGGCAGCGTCTGCTTGGTTTCGGCAATACGATCGTTGCGATACGACTGCAACTCAGCGAAGGCGGCGTTGACTTGATCGTCGGGCACGACCAGGCACCAGTCCTCGGATTGTCGCATCATCTCGTTCGAGATCCCCACCGATTCCAGCACCAACCGAGCATCCATGCAATCGCGGTGCGACGGCGAGCGAAAAACGATTTCGGGTTCCGGTCGTCTTTCGGTCATGGCATGGCGGGCAAGGTTGCCAACCACCTCGTTTTTTGCGGCACGCTGGCTTGGCGAATGGAGATAGGACGGTCCCAAACTAGGCGACGGTCCTAGCACAAGGCAAGCGGTTTGGGCGAAGCGTCCTAGCACCTCCTGAGCGAACAGACGAATCGCGTAGGCGCAGGGCGATAACTCAGTTCCTACACTGTGCAGATGGGCAACCGGGGCTATCGCACAATCACACTCACTTAGGCTCTTCAGGGAGCTGGTTTTGTTAAACTCGTCTCGGTCACGTGATTGCGGTTGGCCACGGACGAGCACCGAACGAAACGAGGCGATTGCATTTGGCCAGAGTACGTCCACTTTGTCATGGAACTGAAACGGTCGTCATGCTGAATCGCATCGAATCACTCGACAAGCAAATTGGATTGGCGATCTGGCGATTCATTCACCGTGACGGAAGGGCTTGGATACGGCGTCTTATGATGCTCTCGGTCGTCGGCATTCTCATTCTGTCGGCGGGCGTTGGTTTGATGTCGTTGCTGACTTCAGGATTGTCTCTGAATCGGGAGCAGATCGCTCTTTTCGCGATGATTGCGGTGTTCACACCGGCAATCGTGCTGTACGGCAGTCTCTTTGCGGCACGTTGGCACGGCGTCATGGGACGTTGCAGATCGTTCCCATTGGCAATTGCCTACACACTCGTCTACCTCGCATTCTTGATTGTCGCTTCGATGTTGGTCGACATGCCATCGAACTTGGTACGAGTTCTCTACTCATGCGTTGCCACGATCGTGACCATCATTTTCGCATGGTCACTCGGCAGAAAACTAAAACAGACTGCGTAGCGGTCAATTGCTCAGCGACGAAATTCGCCTTCGAAAACCGGACACGTTATTCGTGACTTCCAGTTGGGGCATCAAATTGCCGACCGACGAAACTCGCAGGGGATTTCTGATCGGCAGCGAATCATGCGGCTGACACTCCGTTGAGTTCTGTGCATCGAAGATGCCCGTGCCGCGATTCTTCCTCCGTAGTCAATTGCTGGGTCGCTATAGCGAATCTTCGAATTGGCAGTTAAGTTGTTTGGCATGAACCGTGTTCTTTCACTCCTGCTGATTCCGCTTTTTGTGCTCGGGCAATGCTTGCCTCATTTGCACGCGGGTAGCGGTGTGGCTGAACCGGACGATCATGCTCTCCGGCCGCATGTGCATCTGCATGGTCACGCTCATGATGATGTTCACTCACATGACGACCATCATCAGCATGCCAGCGAAGACGATTCGGCTTCGCAAGATGCCTTGCTTTCGCCAGCGGCCGAGCACGATTCGGATGCCCTCTATTTGGCTGCATCGGGTCATTCGCTGACGCGAGCATCGGGGACGATCGGGCTTGAGTTCCACTCGGCAGACTGGGTCGTTTTTTCAGATCCGCTTCCCGTCAACCTTCGACCAGGATGGCGCACCAGTGATCCGCCGGATCGCTATCGGACGCTGCCCATCTATCTTCTCACGGCCTCTCTTCGGCTGTGAATTGTCGACTGAAGATTGAAAACTGACGATTTGAGATCGTTGTTTTCGATTTTCACGTTCTTCATTTCTATGACATTGCAGCACGTTGCGCAGTCGGTTTTTTCTTCGCCGACCAAGCCGACGCGCTAGCGGGTGCGCTCAACCACAACGTTCCTTGCGCGCATCGGGTTGGTAGGACTCGCCATCCCTGCAAATCATCAGTCTCCCATCGAAAATCTTCCATCATGAAATACCTTGGGCCAGCGATCATCGTCGCTGTTGTCGCAGCGACTTGGTTCTTCCGAGCCGAATTGCTCGGTAGCAAAGAGGCGAGCGAAACGCCGACGAATCACTCATCGGCCGAGCCAACCGAAAAGCAAACGGTGCTGGAGATCAGCGAACAAGCAAGGAAAAACCTTGGCTTGTCGTCCGCTCCCGCGAAGCCGCAAGCCTTTTGGAGATCAGTCACGATCCCCGGCGTCGTTGCCGACCGACCGGGACTATCGGATCGTGGCGTGACCTCGCCCGCGGTTGGCATCGTGACCGCGATCCACGGATTTCCTGGCGATACGAAGCGGCCGGGCGATGCCTTGTTCACGCTTCGATTGTTCAGCGAGTATTTGCAGAACACGCAAACGCAACTGTTCAAGGCGAATCAAGAAACGGGCATCATCCAGGAACAGATCGATCGCTTGTCTGGAGCCGTTAGCACTGGTGCGGTGTCCAAGGCGAAGATGATCGAACTGCGAGCAGACATGAGCCGCCAACGGGCGATCATCCAATCCTCTCGGCAAGATTTGCTGACGCGAGGCTTGCGTCCCGAGCAGATTGATCTCGTTCAACAAGAAGGGCAGTTTGTCTCAACCATCGAAGTCGCCGCTCCGCCGCCATTGGCTGGACAAATCGCTTCGATCGGCGAACCAAACACTCCCGTTCAGCAAGCCAGTCTGATCACCGATTCCGCCTCACCGAACGAAGTGGCTTATGAGGTTCAAGAGTTGAGCGTGGAGATGGGCCAGCAGGTGCAGGCCGGTCAGTTGCTCGCCAAGCTATCGAACCATCAATCGCTGTACGTCGTTGGTCACGCCTTCAAACGCGAGGCGTCGTACTTGGAGAAGGCAGCGGCGGAGAACCGTCCCGTCGAGATCGAGTTTGCGGAAGACGATGCCGGCGATTGGCCCAAGATCTCGCAAACGTTTCACATTCGGCATTTATCGAATTCGATCGACCCTGACAGCCGCACCTTCGACTTCTTTGTTCCGTTGTCGAATCAGTCTCACGCCTACACGAAATCAGGAAAGCAGTTCTTGGTTTGGCGATTCCGCCCCGGTCAACGAGCAAGGATCCGTGTGCCGGTCGAACAGCTTGAAAATGTCATCGTTGTGCCTGCGGAAGCCGTGGTTCGGGAAGGCCCGGAGGCGTATGTGTTCCGTCAAAATGGCGACCTTTTCAAACGGTTCCCAGTTCGTGTCCTGCACGAAGACCGTCAGTCAATCGTGATCGCCAACGACGGCAGCATTCCTCGCGGAAGCTACTTGGCCCAGAGTTCCGCGGCATCGTTGAACCGAGTCTTGAAATCGCAAACAGCCAGCGGCGAGCAACCCGGCTTGCACGTCCATCCGGACGGAACGGTGCATGCTGCGCATTGATTGAAGAATGTTGATTGAAGAGGCAAACGAAAGCTGCTACTGGCTCGAACTGATCATCGAAGGCCAATTATTAGCGAAGGAGAAGGTCGAACCCCTCCTCGACGAAGCAAATCAAAGCACCGCCATCATGGTTGCATCTCGGAAAACAGCAAAGGCCGAATAACGATTGAAGTTCGTCGAATGAAGATCGCGTCAAATCCAATCTTCAATCTTCGTTCTTAAATCGACAATAAACATGTTCGATTTCATTATTAAATACTCGCTCCGTTACCGCATGCTGGTCGTCGTAATCAGTTTGGTCGTGCTGGTCTATGGCTCGTACCTGGCAACGCAAATGCCGATCGACGTCTTTCCCGACCTCGACCGGCCTCGCGTGGTCATCATCACTGAAGCACCAGGCTTGGCGACCGAAGAAGTCGAAACGCTGGTCACACAGCCGATCGAAATCGCATTGATGGGTGCCAACGGTGTACAAGCTGTTCGCAGTCAGTCGACCTCGGGTTTGAACATCATCTTTGTCGAGTTCGATTGGTCGACCGAGATCCGCGCGGCACGTCAAACCGTGCAAGAACGACTGACAACACTCGAAGGAATCTTGCCAGCGGGAATTCGGCCTCAGATGACACCGCCCTCTTCGATCATGGGCCAGATCGTCGTCGCGGGTATCTATCGACAAGACGGTCCCGACGGCGGAAAGCTTGCTCAAGTCGGCACGACCAATCTGATGGCGGAAATGACCGTGGCCGATGGTCAAACGCCGCACATCGAAGTTTGGCGACCAGGCGATCGACACGACTTTGCAACGTGGGAGAAACTTGCGACGCAATCGATTGACTGGTCAGCAGCAGAGGAACCGAACGTTGGGACGGCGACGATTGAGATCGACGGACGAACTTATGAAGCCAATTTCTATTCCGACGCCAAGCAACAACTTGAACTGCGTACGATCGCGGATTGGATCATCCGGCCTCGGCTGTTGAAAACAACCGGCGTCGCGGAAGTCTTCATGCAGGGCGGCGATCGAAAGCAGTATCAAATCCTAATCGACCCCACGGCACTGCTGGAATACGACATCACGGTGCAGGACGTCGAGAAAGCACTGCGGGAAAGCAACATCAACACGAGCGGCGGATTTGCCGTGACGGGCGAGACAGAGCGTCCGATTCGTGTGCTTGGGCGACTCGGGCCGCAACCGAGTGTTGTTATTGAAGACCTCAAAAAGGTTCCTGTCGGCAGCAATCCCAAACGCTCCGTGTTGCTCGATCAGGTCGCTCGAGTCACCGAGGGACCTCAACTGAAACGTGGCGACGGAAGCGTCAACGGACGGCCAGGGATTGTGTTCACGACCGTCAAGCAACCGCATGTCGACACGCGAAAACTGACCGACGATGTTGCGGCGGCGTTCGCGGAGGTCGAAGCGTCGCTGCCTGCCGACATCATCGTCAACAGCGAACTGTTTCGGTTGAAAAACTTCATCGACCGTGGAATCTTCAACGTTGCCGAAGCACTCGTGATCGGTGCGGTGCTGGTCATCATCGTCTTGTTCCTATTCCTGCTGAACTTTCGCACGACGTTCATCACGCTGACCGCAATTCCGCTATCGCTTGTGCTGACGACGCTCGTCTTCCGTCTGGTCGGAATCCTCAGTGGCAGTGAACTGTCAATCAATGTCATGACGCTCGGCGGTATCGCCGTTGCCATGGGCGAATTGGTCGACGACGCGATTGTGGACGTCGAAAACATTTTCCGTCGCTTGAAACAAAACAACGCCCAACCAATCGACAATTGGCAATCTTCAATCGTCATTGTTTTCGAAGCCAGCAAAGAGATTCGCAGCTCGATCGTTTTCGGCACCGCGGTCGTCATTCTTTCGTTTCTGCCGCTGTTCGCGCTCTCGGGCGTGGAAGGGCGTTTGTTCACGCCACTCGGGTTTGCGTACATCGTTTCGATTCTTGCATCGTTCGTCGTGTCGATGACTGTCACACCGGTGCTTTCGTATTACTTGCTGCCCACGTCAGGTGCGACTCACCGCGAAGGCGACGGGTTCTTGCTACGCGGGCTGAAGACACTCGTCACGCCGCTGATACGACTTAGCATGGCGATGCCTCGCACGCTGTTGGTCCTGACTTGGATTGCCGTTGCACTCGCGGCTTGGCAAATGTCTCAACTGGGCAGAAACTTCTTGCCGCCTTTCGACGAAGGCAGCGTCCAAGTGAACGTGACCCTTCCGCCTGGTTCGTCACTCGACGCGTCGAACCAAGTTTCGCGTTCGATCGACGCGGTCTTTCAATCAATGCAAAAGACCGATGAAAGGCCCGATGGAGAAATCCTGTCTTTCGTTCGTCGAACCGGTCGGGCTGAGATGGACGAACATGCGTCGCCAGTGAATTTCGGCGAATACATCCTCAGCATCAACCCGGATTCCGAGACCAATCGCGAGGAAATCCTGGCCGAGCTGTTGGAGAAGCTCAGCGATGAAGCGCCGGGCGTGGACATCGAAGTCGAACAACCGCTTGCCCACTTGATCAGCCACATGGTTTCTGGCGTCTACGCTCAAATCGCGATCAAGATTCACGGCGATGACCTCGACACTCTTGGCCGAGTCGCCGAGCAAGTCAAAAGCTCAATCCAAGACATTCCTGGCATCACGCCGCCGATCGTCGAACCAATTCGCGAGACGGCTGAGTTGCATATCGAATTGCGTGCGGACGATTTGGCTCTGCACGGATTGACGCGAGAGTATGTTGCCAACGTGTTGCAAACGGCTTTGCAAGGCGAGGTGGTTTCGCAGGTACTCGAAGGCCAACGTCGTTTTGATCTGCTCGTTCGCTTGGAAGAGGAGTATCGGACGGACTATGCCAATCTCGGTCGTCTTCGCATTGACTTGCCGCATCACGCCGACGAAACCGAACGCGGACAGATTGAGCTGCGAGAGGTCGCTGACATCGGCGAAGGCACCGGGCCAAACTCCGTCAATCGCGAAAACGCCCGCCGACGGATCGTGATCCGCTGCAACACGCAGGGCCGCGATCTCGCCAGTGCAGTGGGTGAAATCAAACAACGAGTCGGCGCTGAAGTGCAGATGCCGGTCGGCTATTTCATCGAGTATGGCGGGCAGTTTGAAAGCCAGCAGCGTGCGACTCAGCTAATCATCGTTCTGGCCGGCATCTCCGTCGTTGGCATGTTCGTGGTGCTGATGCTGCTGTTCCCATCGGTGCGAATCGTCCTGCAAATTCTCAACGCCCTGCCGACCGCTTTCATCGGCGGCGTGCTGGCTCTAGTCATCACGCAGCAAAGCCTCACGGTCGCCAGCTTGGTTGGTTTCATCTCGCTCGGAGGGATCGCGGTTCGCAACGGGATTCTTCTGGTGACGCACTACTTCCACCTGATGAAAGAGGAAGACGAAGAGTTCTCGGAAGCGATGATCGTTCGCGGAAGTCTCGAACGACTTGCACCTGTGCTGATGACGGCACTCACCGCGGGCATTGGACTGATCCCATTGGTGTTGGGTGGGCAAGAACCTGGACGTGAGATTCTTTACCCGGTGGCAACGGTCATCCTCGGTGGATTGACCACGTCAACGTTCTGCGAATTCTTGATTCACCCCGGACTGTTTTGGAAGTTCAGCGGCAAGGCAATCACGATTGAAGATTTGCGATCGAAGAAAGAAGACTTTTAGATCGAAAGATTGGATTGTTTTTTTCAATTCGCGGTTTTGACAGTGGCTTCTCCAATCGCCACAGAATTGTCACCGCCGCAAACTCAAAAGGAAACGTACGATGAAGTCACTCAACTACGCACTCTTGACCATCAGCCTCGTCATGAACGTTGGCTGCAGCCAAAAAACGCCGGTCAACGAACCACCGGCCCAAATCGACAATCATTCCGGTCACGAACACGCCGGAGGCGACGGAATTGATCACAGTGTTGTCGGCCATGGTCATGGAGCTGGCCCTCACGACGGCACGATCGCAGACTGGGGTGGCGGAAAGTACCACGTCGAATTCACAGTCGATCACGACAAGACTCAAGCGACGGTGTACGTGCTAGGTGGCGATGAAAAGACGCCCACCCCAATCGATGCAGAAACCATTGAGCTGAACATCGTCGAGCCGGAAATGACCGTGACTCTGAATGCGGCACCGGAAGAAAGCGATCCCGATGGCAAAGCCTCGCGATTCATCGGCACGCATGAAAAGCTTGGCGTCGTCCAAGAGTACGAAGGCAGCATGACGGGCGTGATTGACGGAACACCGTACTCGGGCGACTTCAAAGAAGAAGCTCACGCTCACTAGGGAATTTTCGATTGAAGATTGTCGACTGAAGATTGATGAGATATCTCATCGCCTCCGTCGTCAGCCATTGACCAGAACCTGGACCGCGAATCGTCCAAGCGTTGATTTC
Organism: Rhodopirellula sp. UBA1907; assembly: GCF_002337565.1. Taxonomy (NCBI): domain Bacteria; kingdom Pseudomonadati; phylum Planctomycetota; class Planctomycetia; order Pirellulales; family Pirellulaceae; genus Rhodopirellula; species Rhodopirellula sp. UBA1907. The sequence goes on from NZ_DDGH01000094.1 coordinate 289,447, forward strand.
GGCTGCGGTGACTGTCACCGTGGCTGAGTTGTCGTTTGGGACGCCTCGAGTTTAGGTGCGTGACTGCTGGTGCAAACGCCCATCAGAATGCCCGCGATCATCATGGGCCGGAACGATGACGACGCCCCGATCACGATACGCAAACCTGCCAGCCAGTTTCGCTGGCCCTCCTCGCGGTCGCCGAAACGGGAGACCCTGAAAACACCACAAAGCTCACCACCAACGGTGCGAGGCAGGGTGCCGATCTCGGGACACAAAAAAAGCCGACTGAAGAGAAACCCGTGAATCACAGGGTCTGTCTTCAACCGGCTTTCGCTGACTTACCAGCAAGCTACCCCGCTAGGACTCTACCGACCGCGGAAAAGACGGGCAAAAGCAATGAGGGCATGCGAGTTACACCAGATTGCACACCACTCGCGGATATCGTCCATGGCATTTGGCATGCTCTTCCTCAGGAAGTTCGGGAGCAAGTGCGATCCAGAGCAGAGGCCGACTCATTGCGGACTCGGTCGAAAGTGTCCTGACCGTGGCTTCAAACATTTCAATTGGCTGCTTGGCTTGTGATTCCGGTTCATCGCAGAGGACAGCAGTCGTCGACGGGGGTGGCCCGACCCCGATTCGGCGACACAGTGTATGTATATCTCTCCCGAAGTATTTTTCCAGTTTCTAAGGCGTCAGAAATTTTCTCTAGCAGCAAAAATTCCACGCCTTCAAGAGACGCTGCTCGGGTTGGAAAACGGAATTGATCTTTCGGCAAGTAAACTGAGATCATTTGCAAGCGATAGTTCACACTTGCTGCGAGAAGGAAAATGCAATGATGGATTCCCGGCGATTCTCATTGAAATCAACACTGAAGATAATCGACTGGCTCTTCGGGATGGCGTGTGCCATCGTATTGGTCGCTTTCATTGCCCTTGCGATTTAGGGGGGCAAGCAGTCCTTCCCGCCGGCAAACCCCTGCCATAGCGAGAAACTAGCTGGCGGTTCGCGGCCCTGCTCACTCGCGATCGCAAGCCAGTGCTTTGGAGCTGTAACACTCGCTCGCGATACGCGTGCTGCCAGCCAAGCCGGGTGCAATCAGGCCTTCAGCGAATTGTAGAGATTTCGGACGCTGTCTGTCGCCTTTGGCAAGTCGATCATGCAGCGAATCAGACATCCGAAGATTCGCTCACCATTCGGCCCATCCACGACTGCGTTTGCTATCACAAACCCCTGTCGCTGCACGTCAACCAATTTGGAGATCGCTGCATTGCTGGTCCTGTCATACACGAGAATCGAGTTGATCGAAGTGCAGGGGACCACCGCCCATTGGCTCGTCGTTTCTAAAGGTAGAATCGCTTCCAGAATCGGAGTCAGTCCGCTCTCGGTCGTTTGAATGCCCGCATATTCATCGACTCCGTGCTCTACCATTTCGGCTATCGTGCTCGACCACGCGTCATGCCCTCCTCCCGTAGCCCTTGAAACGACACCGAGCTCTACAAGCGAAAGGTGATGGATTGCATTTGAAAGTCCGAAACCGTCTGGATCAGCGATCCCATGAGCTTTGAGACCGCCTATTAACATCCGCGTTTCGCCGTTTCTGCTGGACGGGATCATTTTCAATTGGATCCCAGCCGCTTGATCGCTCAGGAAGTTGAATTGTGCTGGAGCATCTTGAGGAAAAACGATCGGCTCAGAGAGTGGCAGCAGCAAGTCGAACCACAAAGGGGCGTGAGAATCTTCACGGAACAAAAGCACGGTAAAAGCTCGTTCTCTGCCAAACGAATATCCGGTGATTTCACCCACTGCACGCTGACTAACGTTGGTGGCATTCCATTCCTCAGCGCGTGATTCGTTTACTCCATCGAAAGTGCCGTGGACAAAACGAAAGCCGGAACCGTCACGCGAGTTGGCTTTGTCCATGGCCCGCCTGAACAAATGAAGCATTTCTGTTTCGGCTGACACTGGGGTCTCCTGATTGGTTGACGTTTTGCGGTGAATCGACGGCATCAGAACCACTGCCGCTTTGTGCCTCAAGGGGGAAGTTACAAATGCGTTTTTCCGAGAAAACCCCAGATAAAGAGACTACTGATCGACATGGCTCTGAGGTATCGCGAATTGCCAGGCTGGGAAGGTGGAGATATGTGGTGGCACCAACCTCCCGCCGGCCAGATCTCGCGGTACGGGCCGCAAGCGTGAAAGCTCATTGCTAAGGCGATCGCTTTGAGTTTAGATTCACGAATTGCTTGCGGTCCGTTCGTTTGTAGCCGCACAGCCAAATATTGCGTAGCCAGGGCAAGAGACGTGGTACAACCAGAATACGAAGGCAAGCGAGTTTGGATCCTCGGCGCCGGCTTCAGTCGCCACCTCGGAGCACCGCTCTTTCACGAGCTGTTTTCGCCAGAAATGGAGATGCTGGTCGCTGCTGAGTATCCGCGACAATCGGGGTTTGAGCGATTGCATGAAGGCCTCAGCCAAGTTGGACGGGAGTATGCGAGAGGTTCGGGGCAGCTAGTTCTTGAAAGCAAGCCCGTTCCAGCCGCCTGGCAAGATCCCGAAAAGTACCTTGAGGTGCTCAGTGGATGGGCGGAGAACCCCGAGTCAGCTTTTGCCCCGTATCGCGAAAACGCGGGCCCGGGCTTCTGGTCCAGACTTCTTGCAGCATCTCTCCGCCGTCTCGCTGCTGAAGTCACCTGTTGCTACTCAAATGGCAGAGCAATCAATGGCGAGCGAGGTCTTGCGTATCAGCAATGGGCAAGCGGACTCGAAGTCGGAAAGGATGTCATTGTGAGCTTCAACTACGACACGATTGTGGAGTCGCTCAACATCAGCGGCCTGTTCACCCTGCTCGGGGCTCCCTCGCTTACAGATGAACGAAGTTTCCAGGGGAAGGTCCCCTTGTTGAAAATGCATGGCAGCGTCGACTGGAAGCGAGTCAATGGAGCTATCCAGCAGTGCGGGATCGATGAAACGATTGGTGACGATCGCCAGTTTGATGAGTTCGCAATGGCGATACCTGGAACTGGCAAACTTGGGTTCAGTCAAGCGAACCAATGGCTCTGGAATTGCGCAGAGCAGTTCATTCAGGGTGCCGAATTCATCAATTTTGTAGGCTACCGAATTCCGGAGACCGATGGCTTGGCTTTGAACTCAATTTGCAAATCAATTCGGCGACGCTGTGAGTCATCGAAGAGGATTGATCTTCCAGTGATCAATATCGTCCTTGGTCCTGTGCCCACGCCCGAACGGGCTAGAGCTGAAGGATTGATGCGATTGCTGCTCGGCGAAGTCGCTTCGGCGAAACAATGGATCAAGAAAGTTCATGTCCACGACATGTGGGCACAGGACTTTTTTCAGGTTGGCGGGACGTTGAGGTAGTCGGCATTCAGAGTTGGTGTGTTCCACTTGGAATCGCGGGATCCAACGCACCAACAATCAACATGGAAACCAACCTATGTCAGTTGCCACCAAACCCTTTGATGTCGACATGCCCGATCCAGCAGTAAATGAGCCTACTGGCCTGCGATTGCTCGTCTTGTGCTGATCGGAATTGCAGTTTTGCCACCTGACCTGTCAGAGGCAGCCGCCGCGGAACCAAAGAAACGGCTGAGGGCAGCGATTGGATCAGAACTGGATTCGTTGGATTTCAGAGGCAAGAAGCTTGACAGCGACAATCCATACTTTGAAGAGGCGGGCAAGGCTGAGTTGGAGGGAACCGATCGCGAAGGCACCCAACCTCCCGCAGGCAATTGATAGCGCATAAAAAATGCCCAGAAGAGCAGGGCAAGCTCAGCCGGGCGGTTGCCAACGACGCTGGTTTAGCTCCGTCGCTAGACTTACTATCGTCATTCTGGAAGGCTCACCCCAGGCAATTCTCAGTTTTTCAAGACAAATCAATTACTAGAGCGTCAGCCTGATTGCAAGCATTGCTGCAGGCGATTGCTTTCAAAAGAAAAAACAGCGCCAGTGAAACCGGGGCTCAGCTTCACTGACGCGTCTGGCGAGAGAAAAGGGCACATGCTCTCGCCAGTCTTTTCACTTTCGACCAAAACCACCGGGTCCCCCGACACGAATATTGAGCAAGCCTGGACGGTTTCGGGAGACGTGTAATGAGCAGATCCAACCATCAAGTCAAGTAAATGGACTGTCGATATCTACAGCGGGGCAATGCTAGTCCGGCGGCTGTATCCGGGGCACCACGGTCAGTCGCCGGAAAGGCATTGGCTTTCAGCGTCTTCGGCTTATCTTTCGGCTTCACTGACGTGTGATTGTGCCAACTAGTCCGATTCGCCAGACATCGCTGCTCGTCAGTGATGATTGAAATCTGGCGGTCTCTTTGGGATGCGAATCTGAGTGACGCGAGCATCTGTGATGCAACCGTGTCCTTTGCAGAAACACCTATTCCCAGGCGGATTGAAAATGACTTCTGCCTTTGAACCAGACGCTGGATCGGATAGAGGCTGTCGTTGTATATCGGGGTCATCGCCGGGTGCCGAGTGTCAAATTCTTGCTTGGTCCGAGCGCGACGCCCAATCGGAAAAGAGTAGAGGGCCTGTCTCCTGCATTTCCCTGTGACCCAATCGCCAGAATTCAGCAGTTGCCAAGCTTTCAAATCCAAGACATGTGAACTCCAGACTTCTTTCAGCTGAGCGGAAGCCTGGTCTGCGGGGAGGCAATAGGTGTGTTCCCAAATCACGCATGCTGGTCTACTTGATCATCAACAAGCTGTGTCAAAGCATTCAGCTCACTCACAAGAAAGAATCCATGCCAGTTGCAACGAAACCGTTTGCCGTCGAGATGCAAGATCCTACCGGTCACGAACCCGTCGGTTTGCGACTGATGGCACTGTGTTGGTCTGACCTCCAGGAACTGCCAATCGAGTTCTCAGAAGTCGAAGCGGCTGCCGAGCTAAAGAGACGTTTCAAACAGGCGATCGAGCAAGAGCTGGAAACACTTGAGTTTGAGGTCAGAAAACTGGACGAAGATGACCCGTACTTCGACGAAGCTGGCAAGCCCGCTTTCTGGCTATTCCATCGACTGAATCGCAAGTACCCGGCAATCAACTGCCAGTCGATTAAGAGCTGATTCAGTCGTTGAGCTTCCTGGACTCTGGGTTCGCATTTTGCGGATAAGAACGGTGAAGCTCCCCCTTTGAATATAGCAGCTGCTGCAGAATGAGCTCTTTGTCGAACCGTTTCGGTTGGGTGCATCTGCTTATCCGCCAGCAGTCTGGATAATTCTCTCTCCAACGTGAAGTTCGTGGGGTAAGTTTGATGACGCTTTGAAGCTTGGAGCCATGAACAAAACTCACTTCGGGAGAAGGAAGCAAATGAGAATCAACCTTCTCCATGTGGAAGATCGCGTCGAAGAAGCCAAGTTCGTCGAGATGATGCTGAGGCGGTCCCCTGACATCACCTTCAACATTGACCACGTCTGCACGGCAGCAGAAGCGTCCAACAGACTCGAGCTGGAAACTTATGATCTGGTTGTGTTCGACTTGGGGCTCCCAGACAGCGATGGCGTGACTGCCGTGAAGCATGTCAGTACCGCCCATCCAAGCACACCAATCTTCGTCTTGAGCGGTGACGACAGACACGATGTTGCAGTTGCCGCCATCGAAGCTGGGGCTCAAGATTTTCTGCCGAAGCAGCATCTGGCAGGGCAGTTGCTGACCCGCATGGCTGCGATGTCGATCGCAAGGCAAAAGCGACTTCGAACGGCAGAACTCGCTTCCCTTACAGATAGCCTGACCGGCATTGGTAACCGCCGCGCTGGCGACCACGCGTTCGAACGACGCCAGCGGGGGCGGGTAGGTGACTCACCGGTATTTGGACTGGCGATGATCGATATCGATCGATTCAAGTCGATCAATGACTTATACGGGCATGATGTTGGCGATGAAGTGATCCGAGAGGTGGCTTTCAAACTTTCCGCAGCGAGCGATCCGGATTGGGACGTCTGTCGCCACGGTGGCGAGGAATTTACGGTCCTGTTCTCGTCGTCGTCGATTGAAGAAACGAACTCGATCGCTGACCGATTGCAGTCCAGCTGTACGTTTTCGCATGGTGTGGATCCGGCGGCGAGAATCACGGCAAGCTGTGGTGCAACTCTCGTCGAACATGATGACACGTTCCGTTCTGCCTCGAAGCGAGCGGATTCCGCACTTTACGCGTCAAAGCAGGGTGGCAGGTGTCGCAGCTTCATACATGACGGGGAATCGATTCATCCAGTCACCCGGGTCGACGCATCTCCTTTTGCATTTGCGCCATCGGCGGACACGACAGCCACTGTCGCCTTTCGTCAGGACCAATCGAAGGTTTGATCACGAATGTTTCGACGCTGCTTCCGGACTCTCAAATGAACAATGTGACCTCGGCGAGCAAAGGAGGCGATCGCTTCTGTGGGCCTTCTTGACCGCGTGGCTCGCGGCTTGCCTTGGGACATCCAATCGCTCGCCTGAGCTGATCATTTCGTATCACGCGAGAGAAGAGTTGCGGCGGCGCCTGAGGGCTGAGCCTTGCTCCGTTCGGGCAATCGGGAGCCGCGGCTCAAGTGCTAGACCGCTCGTTTCCCGGCATCTTTTGATTAATTTGAATCTGTAAAGGGATCTTTCGCTCGAAGCAAAATGTGTCAACGGGAAACAGGCTGCTAAGATTTCCGAAGGAGTGCCAATTGGTCGACCAATGCGGCCGTTTGTCAGACGTTGATTCGTTCATTCGTTACCCACATCAAGCTGGTGGCGACTGCGAGGCTTCCTGATAGCCAACGGCCAAAGGAATCAATTCGCCTTGCTGGTCTCCAGCGGCCAAAGGCAAGCCATCTTGGCTCGCTCGCTTAGAGCCTGAGTGACGAGTGCCGAGCCCTGTGGTGTGGCCCGTCGCGACGTCTCTGGCGGCGAATTCGCCATACACCGAAACGAACTCGGTGTTCATTCCCGCCGGCGATCCTTGTCGAGTTCATCAAAGTGAGATCTGGCGAGCACCTCTCCATGACGGTCAATCAGCTCCACGCCGTCAAATTTCTCCCAGCTCTCGGCGATAACATCTGCCATTTCTTGGTGCTGGCGACTGGTCATCGTTTCGCACTCTGGCCCGACAAACAGCCAGATCATGTGTGGGCTTTCTGGCGAGGTTTCCAAATCAATGAACATCCGCTGATTGAACTTCGAATGGAGAACCACCCGCAGCGCGCAGACCTCGATTGCACGCGATGCCTTGTCCTTTCGCAGTTTGTTGACGTCCATCTTCAAGCTCACCTGCCAGTCACGAATGAGATGGGTGACGGGCTGCCCCGGAATCGCCTGCTCGATCCTGCTATTCTACTCCGCTTGTTCGGCGGCGGCCGCAAGCAGATCATCGAGCGCCCGGCCCGTGTGCTTCGGGTTCGCATAGCTCCATCCCAAAAACTCTTGCATCCACGGCAGTTTCCGATCGAGATCGGGACGCGGGATCCCGCGAGCGTCAAGCATCAAGCCGATTCGTTCGATTCTCGCCTTCTGCATCTCGCCATCGTTGTCATCTTCAAATAGCCAGTGCGGGCTTTGGAAAGCTTCCTCGTATTTCTGCAGCAAGGCTTCATCGCTGGCGCCAACCATCTGACTGATCTCACCTGCCCGCTCTGGATTCTGTCGAATGGCGTTTGCCCCCCAGTCGATTGCACTGGCCTGGCTCTCAGGATCCTGCGAAGAGAACGCCATCGACGCCTGGAAGCTCTCGGCCGGCGTGAGTGGCGCATCGCTACTGCCAGTTTCTCGGCCGGCGAGCTTGAGCTGATGGTTCAGGTACTCGGGGCTGCGCTGGTACTGACCGGCCTGGATCGCCTCCTCAGTCATTCGATCTCGGTTGGCAAATTCGTTTTGCATCTCGCCGTACCGCAAAGCAAGCTCATCGCGACGAAGGCCAAGGGAATCCTTCGCGACACCTTGGCGTGCAGCCATGTCAGCGATCTGCGCTGTCGTCATCTGGCCCTGATTGTCGACACCAGCACGCTGAACAAAGTCATCGAGCGTGAATCGCTTGTTCGCCAATGCGTTCTGCTGCTGGGCTTGTGAAGCAATCTGGTCCAACCGCGATCGCCCTTGCAGCGATTCGTTCAAGTTGTTCACCGCGCCGAGTGCCAGCGTTGGATCCCGCCGCATCGCCTCAAGAGCGATCGGGTTCATGAACGGATTGATCACTGGGGTTTGGCTCTGTTGCGCCAACGCAGCTTGACGCTGTTGGGCCAATTGGTCTTGTCGCATACTGCGAGCCTCAGCTTTCCGTTCAGCACGGGCGGACTGAGCGGCTTCGAACTTGGCTCGGCTGCCGGCATCCGACGCACTTGGGAACAGCTGATCCATCGTCACGCCTTGTGCGACCATGGGTTTCCCGTCAGCGCCCTTACCAATTCGAGCGGTCGGTTTTGCGGCACGTCTGGCAGTTCGTTGTGCGTAGGCCGCATCGATCGCACTTTGGTTTCCCATCGACGGCCCAGCGTTTCCAACACCGCGCCGAGTCGTGATACCGAAGTTGTCTGTGTGTCCCTGAGACGAAGCGGCTTGCTGGCCCATCGTTGCAACGTTTGCCATGCGAGACTGTATCTGGTTCGCACGATCGTGCGCCATGCGAGCACCGTTCACGAGCGGGGTCTGTTGAGCAGCTGCATCGAAGCCGAAGACGTTTTCGATGGTCTGCGTTGCGTTGGTTGCTCGTCGCCGACGCTGCTGCATTGCTTGCCAGCGGGGATCCGCGGCAACTTGCTGAGAAAGCGGGTTCGCAGCGAGGTGATCAGCCAGCCCGCCAGCAGCCATTGCTTTGCGACGGTTCTGGCGCGAGAATTGGGAAGGTGTCATAAGAGCAGTCCTGCAAGTGTGGTTTGGTGCGATCGGCCTTGCTGTTGAATTGGCAAGACTGGAAAGCGAGGTGCGGCTTGCCTCTGCTGAAGACATGATATCACTTCGGTACCGTTGCAGCCTATTGGCGAACCAAATGATTGCTCCAGCCAAGTCTTTGTCACAGCTCATCAAACGCCAAGCAGCTGAGTCATCTGAAGAACCCGCGGCTGTCACCGCCGACCTGATGAAATCCCAAGAGGTTGAAGGCCTGATGCGATTGCACGGCTTCTCTTTCGCAGATGCATGTGAGCTGGTTGTTCTCGACGCCAGGCGTTATTCACCGGGAGGCTTTCAAAAGCTCTCGCACATCCCTTCGCCCCGGTGCATCGCGAAGGCTATGGACGACATCAGGTCCGGACGCGTTGTGATTTCAATCTCGAGAGACGTGGGGCCAGAGTTTGAGCGGCAAAGCCGGGCGATGAGGAAGCGGTGACTGGCCGGCGGGAAGGTGGCTCGCTTTGCTCAGTAACTCGAACGTGAACGATTCAGAAAAGATCTCGGTCGCCCGACTCTTCTTGGTACGTCAGGCAGCCAGGTAGCCGTCTGAGCATTTCGTAAGGTGCGATGCAATCCACGTTGAAATGCTTCGCCGCATCGGGGATCTTCACTTTTGTCGTCGAAAGTGGCGCTGGCACTTCATGGGTGACAATCGTGCAGCGATTGACTTTCGCGTAAGCAATCAGCCAGGGGTCAGCGCCATCCAGGAACTTTGCCTTTGCTGAGGCTTTGTACTGCGTGCTGTTTTGGACGAACTCAGAAATCTCGGTGTAGCTAACAAGCACGCCTTGATTGTCGAGCTTCGCAAAAAATGACTCAGGTGCAATTTGCTTCACCCAATCCGAAAGCTCATCCTCGGATCCAGCAAGCTCGTCCTTCACCCGGGCAATGCTGACGAGTCTGCGTTGACGATGCGCCATTAGGATCGCCGACCAGAAGCCTGGGCAGAAGTCAAACCCGTAGTGCATTCTGTGAGAGCTGATGAACGAATCCGCATCCATCACGAACGATTCGTCTGTCATTCACCAGCTCCATCTAAGATTCGTTTTGCGTACTTGTCGAAAGTCTTGCCCCGCAGGTTCGTCAGCTCGTAGGCCTCCATATGGCCAAGCCGTCCTTCTTGGTTTGCTGCGACAACCGCCTGCCCAAACCTCCTGCAGAGACGAGAATTTTGGTTGTTCCAGAAGTTTCCACTGGTCGGTTCTGGCACGTCGGCGTCGTCCAACCGCTCGGTGTATTTTTCGAGAAACTCCTCGTACTTCTTGCGGCTCATCAGCCCATGTTCAACCGCTCGGATTGCAATCGCGATGGGGCTTGTCTTGAACTTTCGTTGGAGTTCGCTTTGCCGCCCTCCCGCAGGCAGCAACCTCCAGGTGGCCGTAAAGACATCTCGTGGCATCAAAAATTCCGCCGCGACCTTGTTGCAGAATCTCTCGATGCCCTGGCTGCTCTCGTCCGTCATCAGGTCATTGAATAGAGCGCTTTGCCCGATCCACACGTGAGCAAGTTCGTGCGCGATTGTAAAAAGCTGGGCAGCTTTCGCGTCTGTGGAATTCACGAAGATGAGAGGAGCGTAGTTGTCGACCAGCACGAAGCCTTGAAACTCGTCCGTATCGAGAACTCGATGGGTTGTGTTGCCAACGATGCCATTGAAGAAGATGAGGATCCCGGCATTGTTCACGGCATTGCGAAATGCACGAACTGTTTCCGACGAATTCGAACACAGCTCAGCCCAGTCGAGAGGTAGGCCAAGTTCTCGCCTGATGTCATTCGCCACTTCGACCACATCAGAATCGACAGAAAATTTCCCCACAAATTCAAGTGGATCTTGCCCGGCATCAATGAGGTAGTCTCTCATCCAATCCTGACGACGTTCCATTTCGAAAATGGTGTCAATCAAGTTGGGGCTTGGACTTTCAACCTCTTTGCTCAGTCGTGTTCTGAAATCTGGAACTGGAAGCTTCTCTTCCGGCGGAGTTTCTAGAAAGAGGTAACCCAATGGGACCATTGCCGCGCGGGCGAAGTCTTGCAGTTGCTTGAGCGTCGGTTTCCGCCCTCCGTCGATCCATTCTCGTACTGGCTGCTTGAAATCTGAAGCATCTTTACGCGCACGCTGCACCGCCCAAGTGAGCATGTTCGGTTCGATGCTGATGAAGTTTGCCATTCCCGCAATCAATTGACGTGGTGTCCCCCCACCCGAGGAGAGATATCTCAATCACAGAGTTCGTCTCAATATCAGTTTAGTTCAAACGGCTCTCGCCCCTCAAATGAGCAGTGTGATGGTCTGTCGAGCCGAATGACTTTTCCGGAGAATGAGACTGAATCCACGCAATTGACGGGAGAAAGGGCTTTTCTAGTCGTCTCAGCGGCAAAATAGCCTGGTCCATTTTGCAGCGGCAGTGGATTCGAGAGGGCGGCGGTTTTGTAGCGATCGCTTTTGGGGTGTCGCGCAACACCTGAAACGGTCCATGATTCACGTTTGACGATCGCTGGCGACGGCGTGGACTGCCTTGGGCTTCCGCTGTTTGAACGCAACTTGAAAGGTGATGGGTTAAGTGATGAGTGCAGTGTTTGCAATTCGCGACGGCGAGACGATCACCCACAAGGAGCTGATGGTTCCGATGGGTTTTAAAACCGATCGATCGGTAAAGGAATGGATCAACGAACACCAAATCCCCTATTACCCGCGAAATGGTGTGTGGTGGATGGCAGGCGAGGACATCAGGGCCGCATTGCGACATGCAGCAAAAACGCACAAGCAGTGGCAAGCAATTCGAAATCGCGAGGATCCGATGGAAGATCTCCCGCCGAGTAAGAAACCGTCGTGAAGTTGGCTTCATCGCGAATGGCGTGGTTGCGAATCGTTGAATGATTCCGCTTGACACTCGTTTTGCAAAAGCGCATCATCCGGCCATCGTTTGGCAGTTGATCGAGTCTAGAAAACTTGATTGACTTGACCGGTGGTTTTCTCTGACCACAGGTGACAGTGCCGCAAACTACAATCTGAACGAGCGAGAATGCCAAAGCCCAATCATTCGGGAACCATCGAAGCATCGATCTGCGCAGGCAGGGAGCAACGAGAAGTTCGACGCGGTGTAGTTTCCGTGTTTTCTACCGGGTGATTGGGCTTTGTCGTGCGCGGTCACCCATGGTGGCTGCGGAAGGAATCAGGTCCAAGAATGGGCAAATCCACACGAGAAGTCGGGAAGCATCTCGACAAAGCAGCCCGAGATCAGCGATTGATCAGCCACTGTCGCTCTGCGGTGACAATGGCGGGAACTCTGCGAAAAAGCGGTCGTCCTGAGCACGCGATGACAATTTTGTCCGGAACGTTGCCTGTTCAGCTGGCACTCGCCCAAAGAGGCTTGGTCGGGCGGAAAGAAACCGGCGGGTGCGCTGGGATGATCGAGTCATTGCGAACCGCGGGGAAGCTTTCTCCTGAACAGTTCAGCATAATTCGCGAAGGCCTGAAGGCGGTCGGACACGGAAGCGGTCGAGATATTCAAGCAGCAATCGACGCTGGCTTGACGCTTCATCGGATCCTTTGTTCTCAAGCATACGGTGAGTCGGTTCAG
>NZ_DDGH01000094.1:302018-325356 GCF_002337565.1 Rhodopirellula sp. UBA1907
GGCAACGTTGGGCAACTGTCGCAGCATCGCTATTTGCTGTCGGAGGAGGTGCATCAAATGCCACATGATCCTTCCCGGCGGCTTCGTCAACTGCAGCGTGTTCTAATCGTCATCGAACTGCTCGGGCCGCTTCGCTACGGGGCGACGATCAACGAGCTGATCTCGGAAGTCCGTCACGCTGATGGCGAATTTTGCACTCGAACAATCGAGCGTGATTTGGACGCGTTACAACAACTCGGACTCGTGCAGCGAGAGCGGCTTGGGCACCGGCTGAAGCTCGATCGGTGGAAGCTGACGGCCTACTCATCGAGAGCGTCGCGGCTGAACGAGATCGCGGAACACCGCGCTGAGTGGATGGTTGGTTGACGGCCTTCCCGCAGGCCAAGAAGATGACGATCCACGCGGTTTGATCACCGTGTTTTTGCCGCCGATTGATCCCGGTGGTTTCTGCTCGTTGCTCGCTTCAGTATCCATGCACTGGGGCGAGCGGCGGGCTTTCTTTGTTTGCATGGAACCGATGAGCATCAAGTTATTTCAGAGCGAGCTGCGGCGGATCAGTTCGCAGCAGCATTCACTAGCAATGCCACTGCCAGTGAAGTTGCTCGAGCGTTTGCCGTTCAGCATTAAGGCCGAGTCGCTGCTTGAGAATCTTCGCCGACTGTTGGAGTCATCACCAACAAATGAATGGGACTTGGAGTTCTCGGGAGTCAAGCTTGGCATTGATGATCTCATTCTGACGATCGACGAGGACAAGGAAAACTTCGCTTACAGTGGGGAGCTGATTTGGTCCAACGATCGACGGAAACGGGTGTATGAAATGTCTGGCTTTCCCGAGGGATGCCGATTGCTCAAAAAACACTACTCGAAGTTTCTCGATGAATACCAAAGGCATGGGTTCGTCCGTCCGGGCTACTACCGGAACCATGATGACGGATTACGTAGGGCGGCAAACAATTTCAGCCAGTTCTCATCAATGGCCGTTGCCCGAGCACTCCAGGTACCCATCCATGAAGGCAGGCGATTGCTCGAACTCGAGAGAATGAGTCGCTTGCCGGGCAGCTCCGAGGATCTGGAGCAAGCTATTGAATCTGGGCTCATGAGTTTGCTGAGACGCCTCGAGGTTTCGCAGGCTGAGCATCGGCAGATTCTAGAAGCGGCTTTTTCAGGCGAAGGACACTCGTCTGAAGCTAAGGGGCCGGCCAGCGACAACTTGATGCTGAAGAACGTTGCAACGTGGCTTGATGCTCCGAGAGCATTAAACGGGCCTGCAACCAGTGATCAGGTTCGGTTTGTCAAATTTCTTCTGAACTCAGGTGGCCGATGCACTCCGGAAGCACTCTCAGTCGGTGGAGAATTCGACTACGCGGACGCGAAGGATGGCTGCAGGAAAATGGCGAAACGAATCAACATCGAATTGAAAGAGCACGGATGGCCATTTCGAATCGCCCCGAGCGACAGGGGAGAAGTCGCGATCATCCCCGCTGAAGATAGCATCCTCAAAGCGTCCCCCAATAGTCCCTGACCCGTCGCTGGCCAGCATGCAACATTGGCTCCTCACCCGTAGTTGATTTCGCTTCTCGTTCGCTCGGAGAGGAAAGATGAGGAAAACGATGCCAAAGCGTGGCCCGCTGTCCTGCATCCCGCAGCCAGAAATTATCAAATGCAGACTCAAGAAGGTTCTCGAGGAAGCCAGGCAGCTGCAAATCCTCCTGGAGACTTCGGAGAGGATTGCGGCAGCCAACGAAATTCCGCAGAGCTCAAATGCCAACGAGCTGCAGAATGCCTGACCTTCTCATTCGCGACACCGATCGCGAACAGCTAGTGAGCGATATCGCCGCGGAGGTCATGCGTATGCTCGCCCCCGAGCTGCAGAAGATGGCCGGCCAGTCGCGACAGTCGCAATCGGCGACCACGCCGCAGCTGGTAGGCGCCGCCGAAATGGCCCGAATTGCAAATGTCAGCGAGTCGACCGTCGCGCGTATGGTCGCAGCGAAAAAGATCCCATCAAGCAAGGTGTTGGGGGCGCGGCGATTCGATCCTGCGGCCGTGTTGTCGGCGATGACCGAGGGAGTCGCCACATGATCGACCCAGGCCGGCATTGCGGTGGTCGCGATTGCCAGAGGCCCCATTTAACGAGAAACGTCTGATCAGCCGCGGCATGCACTGATCAGACGTTTCTCGGTTTCATGTTCGCGGCGCGGAGGCGATAGAGGCGACGCGAGCGATTCAAGGACCTATCTATGATTGCACTTGCACGGGAATTTTCAAGCCTTGGCGCACAACCTTCGTGGTGGCCAGGCTACACCGTCGCGGACGAGGCGTTGTGCCAGCCCACGTTTTTGACCGGCGAGAGGGAGCGTTTCTTGGCGGAAGCCTCGATTCTCATTCGTCGATCGCCACATGAAGTCCGCCGGTGGAATCGCACCGCCGCCTACACCGGGCCAGGCGCAGCGCTCGCGCGGTGGGTATGTGCGGAGGCTACGTACACAGTCCCGATCGAGATGACGCCAGGGGAGTGGCTGTCTCGCGTGGCCGCGTGGCATGCCCGGCACCATCGCCGGTCAACCTCAGTGATGCCGCCTACGCCATGGGACGATGACCCGCGGTGTGACGTGCATTCCTCGATAGCCCAATTTGCGATCGTCGCCGGCTCGTTGATTCCTCCGGGGTACGAGGTCGAAGCATGACAGCCACCTTCGATCTCGAAACGTCGTCAGAATTGGATTCATCACCTTCCCGCATGCCAGCAACAACCAATCGCAGACGCTCACCAACATGGATCAGCGACTTATCATCGGCAGCATGCGGCCGCGGTCGTGAAATCTGCGAAGCACTACAGATAGAACATGTTGATGATGCCTTGTCCAAGCGAAAGTTTTGTTTGCCCGGGTCTGATTCACCAAAAGCAAAAATCAATGATCCTGAAAAGGGTTGCGGGCAATGTGACGCGACCGATCAAAAGTGGTCGGATTGGATCGCATTTGCCCAGGTCGTTCGCGGCGATGAGCGAATGGCCGACGCGGCTGAGTTTGTCGCTGGTGTCATCGGCCACGCTGTTGGACGAGCAAGCAAGTCGTCGACTTTCACGGCTAAAGATGGCGACAAGACGAAAGGCCGTAGCAACGCGAAGACATCAAAAAAGGCCGGCGGGAAGGTGGACCTCCCGAAATCGCTGACGTTGTATCCATGGAGCCTGATTAATGCCGCGCCGTTCCTTGAGCGTTTCGGCTGCCCTGATGTCCGCGCGGCTTCGGACCGTCTTCGTGATGCGGGCCTTCAGATTGGCGACCTGCGCCACAAAGTTGCATCTTCTCCCGACCGATGGGAAACCGCTCGTGTCCTCGTTTATCCAGTTTGGGGTCAGGGTGGATCCGAGGCTGGGCCAGTCAATTGGATCGTTGAGCGAGTCGATAGCCAGAAGTTGTTTGCCTGGAGCAGCGGGCAACCAGATCCTGGCAATCCGCGTCCCAAAAGGAAGGTCATCGGCGGCAATAGTCGCGGTCTGATCGGTGATATTCGACAAATCGATTCGTTGCTGAACGGCACCCTTCCCGCTCGCCTTTCAATCAAGACCGAAGGCATCAGTGATTGGATGACCGCCGTTCTTCGCGACGACATCCCGCCCGACTCATTCATTCTGACCAATCCATTCGGCGCGAGAGATTCACGCCAATCCTGGGAGCAAGAACGTTGGTCCTTCGACCTGTTTGCTGATCGCGAGTTGTGGGTAATCCATGATGCTGACGCTGCTGGCCAGGTTGGTTCAGTTGGCGAGTCGCACGCGTCGGGCAAAGTAACCCCCGGCTGGTGCCAACGTTTCGCAGAGGCAGGAGCACAATGTCGAAACGTCAAACTTCCATTCCCGACCGAAAAGTCACACGGCCCGGACCTGCGAGACTTCTTTCGAGGCGGCGGGACGTTTGCTGACCTGGCTGAACGTGCAGCGAAGTCATCATTGATCCAGCCGCTCACCGATATCGAAAATAGTGAGCCCAGCCGCAAGAAGATAATTTGGACCACCGATGAAAAGAAGCTCGTCCAATCTTCAATTGCAGCGCTCGCCAAATCGCCGAGCATTTACCAGCGGGGTGGCAAACTCTTCGATGTAACCACGGACGACCACCCGTTGAACAGGGACGAGCTCACCTTGCAGGTGCGACGGTTGCCGACAGCTCATCTTCGGACTGAGCTTTCATCGCTTGCCGAGTTCGTCGTCGAAAACGAAGGTGGAGAGACACGTCCAAAAACATTGACGGACTCGTTGTGCAAGCAGATTGACAAATTCGCGAGCTACCCGGGCGTCAGAAAGCTGGATGGTGTCGCGGAGTTTCCGTTTCTGCGACCAGACGGTTCTGTTTGCAGCGAGCCAGGATACGATTCGGCGACGCGGACCTACCTCGAGACGAGCCTGCGGGTGGAGGTGCCTGACAAGCCCACCCGCGATGATGCATTGAGGTCAGCTGAAAGACTGCTCGATTTAGTTCGCGACTTCGAATTCAAAGAAGAGCACCATCGATCCGCATGGCTTGCCGGTTTGCTCACATTGTTCGCCAAGCCAGCCATTCGCGGGTGTTGTCCGTTGTTCATATTCGAGGCGTCATCTGCTGGATCTGGCAAGACACGACTTGTCGACTTGATATCTACGATCGCAACCGGTCGGTCGATGACGCGAAACCCCTGGCCGTCGAAAGATGAAGAGGTTTGCAAGTCAGTCACGTCGATTGTCACGAGTGGGATTCCCATGGTGCTGTTCGACAACTGCAAGACTGTTCTGGGCGGTCAGTCAATCGAAGCTCTTGGGACCGCCGAAACGTGGAAGGCGAGGATCCTGGGCAAATCCGAGGAGACTCCCGAAATGCCGATTCGACAAACGTTCTTTTTCTCCGCAAATAACGCATTGGTCAGTTCCGACATCGCACGCCGCGGTTGCTTTGTGAGACTGGAGCCGTCCGTCGAAAACCCGGATCTTCGGGACGATTTCAAATACAACGACCTCCTTGGACATGCCGCAAAGCATCGCGCTCAACTTGCGAGTGACGTGTTTATTATCCTTCGGGCATTTCTTCTTTCCGGTGCCCAGCCGACGATTCAACGTTGGGGAAGTTTCGAAGCTTGGTCGAAACTAATCCGAGGTTCGATCGAGTGGCTCTCGCTACCAGATCCGATCGCCGGGACGATCAGCGTCAAAGCAGACACGCACGCGTCCGACGTTTTCCCTGATCTCATCGCTGGGCTACTGGAGGCTGATTTGGATGAAGGCTCGGAAATCAGGGCTGCGGATATCCACGAGCTGATCCAAGTCCACAACGGTTACGGCGACTACGTCCACCGGCGCTTGCGAGATGCAATCCTTTCTCTGCTGGGCGACAGGAAATGCACGACGCGAAGAATTGGCATGGCGTTGAAAGTATTCGACGGAAGAATTTTGAACGGGCAAAAATTTTCGTCATCAAGAAATGCCAACAACACCACCGCTTGGACCATTCGGCCAGTTGGTCGCCGGAACTCAGGAACGTCAGGAACCTCTGGGGGTCAGAGTGAGATTTTATTGAATGAGTATATGGGTAGTGCGACGGGCGCCAGCAATCCTGCGACGACGCCAAATAGTTCCAGTCGTTCCGGAGTTCCGGCGAACTGCTCACCCAGCTGCAGCGAATCGGACCAGGTGGAGAAAAAATTCGGTTCAGAAATAAAAGTTGTTTGCGGACGATGCGGAAGATTTTTTGGACGCAAGAAAAAACTCGCTGAACGACCGGAGCAGGAAGCAGACGACGGGGCGGCGAAGGAAAAGCTATTCGATTGAATGGCTTCGGGGGCCGGCTAATGCATCCAGTGACTCGAGATCAGGACAGCTAGAAACTCATGTTGCCCCTTACGAGTGCCGCAATCCCTTCTCGTCCAATAGCTTGCGTTGAATCCGCTGGTACCACCTTCCCACCAAGCCATCAGAAACCACTTCAAAATTAGATTTTTTGACGCGAAAGAAAAAAATTCTATCGTTCACGCATCGCGATCGGACGTTTTGTCCGTGCGCTGGCTGCCCGTGGCCTGCCGTCGCGATGCTTCTCTTCCAGCGGGCACAGAAAAGAGAATCGACCGCATGGCCTCAATCATCACGCGTGCGAACGGCAATCGCGAAATCCGTTTCTTCATCCGAAAGGGCGTACGAAAGAGCTACTATCCGGGAAAGGTGACGAAGAAGCAGGCCGAATCCATTGGCCGGAAACTGGAGGAGCTCGCGTTTTGCGCGCGGCACAATCAGACGCCGGATCTGGAGCTCTCTGCCTGGCTGCTGGCGCTCGACGGAAAGGACCATGCAAAGCTCGTCAGCTGGGAACTCGTCAAACCCAGGGCGTCCGAAAAGGACGAACAGCCAGAGCTGCTCACGCTGGCCACCTGGATTGAGACGTACATCGGCAAGGGCAATCGCAAGCCAGGGACGATCGAGCAGCTTGAGCGTGCCGGGACGAACTTGACAACGTTCTTCGGCAAAGACAAGCCAATCAACCAGATCAGCCCGGGAGACGCTGAGGACTATCGGGTGTGGCTGCAGACCGAGGCAAAATCGGTGGCCGCTGGCAAGGATCCTGAAGGCCTCGCTCACAACACAGTCCGTCGCCGAATCGGGAGGGCCAAAGAGATATTCAGCGGTGCGGTCAAACATCGCCACATCGATGCGAACCCGTTTCACGACGAGGTAGCGGCCGTTGGTACCAACGTCGAAAGACAGGCGTTTATTCCTCAGGACTGGATTGAGCGTTGTATCAAGGTGGCTCCTTGCGAAGACTGGCGAATCATCCTGGCGTTTGCTCGCTACGCTGGGATGCGATCGCACGAGACGAGGATCCAGCGATGGGATGACATCGACATCCCGAACCGCCGCATGGTGGTCCGCAGCCACAAGACTCCACCTACGCGTGTTTGCCCGATTGGGCCGGAGCTACTGCCACACCTGATGCGAGCACGTGAGATGGCGCCGGCGGGGGCGGAGTTCGTTCAAACCAGGTACCGAGCCGACAGCAACGTGGGCACAACGTTGACGAAGATCGTCGAACGGGCGGGGCTGGCGCCATGGCCGAAGCTGCTTCAGAACTTACGAGCGTCTCGTGAAACAGAGTTGCTTGCTCGATTCCCTGCGAAAGACGTCGCCGCCTGGTTGGGCAACAGCGTTCCAGTGGCAATGAAGCACTACGCCATGGCAACGCAGGCCAGCTTCGATCGGGCCATCAACGAGAGCTGTGGTGTCGTACACCAGATTGCACACCAGTCAGGGACGCTCACCGACTGTCAGGAGCATTTACACCACGACTTACACCAGACGGACGATTTGGAAAGTGCTGCAAAAGACGTGATTTGCGGCCTTCTGACTGTCGCTGACAGTCCTGTCAGCTACCCCGCTAGGACTCGAACCTAGAATGGCTGGACCAAAACCAGCTGTGTTGCCAATTACACCACGGGGTAGTGGGTGCGACTGAGTGGGAAGTTTAGCACGCGTTGCTTGGTTGCTAAAGAGGAGTCTGGCCGATTCCAGCGGGTTCGCTGCGGAATTTTTTTCGGCCGTTCGAACGCACCGATTTTGCCGAGTTTCTCTTGAATTCCACCCGCGTTTTCACCCACTCAGAACGGATGGAAGACTCCAAATGTGATCCCGTGTGCCAACAAATCGTTGTACGTTCCGGTGGCATTCGGTCGGCGACTGCCCTCGAATCCCCCGATCGTCAGATCACTTTGGTTCAGCAATGGATCAATCTGCTCAGCAGCCCGCAGCACGCGGCTGAGATACAAGAACTGGTATCCGATCGTCACGTCCCAGTCATTCCAAAAGTGACGAGTCACCGACAACTGAATCTCGGGAGCCACAGACAACTCGTCGAATTCTCGCACCCCTGAATTGGTGGATCGAACCAGCAACCCTGTGTTCGATCGGCTGGTGATGACACCGCCACCAGCCTGTGGTTCGGTGCTGACCGACGCTCCCGATGCCGCCACGCTGCTGTGCGTCACGCCGATTCCCAATTGCACGGCCGTGTTGAACGACCAGACGGGGCCCGACGTTGTTGAACGAATTCCCATCGTCGCACCATGGAAACGGTTTTCGACCGAAAAATCATCAGTCTGTTCCAACAACGAACCTGCCTGCATGCCTCCGCCGTCGACGAGTGCCCGGCGCTCATCATGGATGGTCAACCGGTCGTCAAGTTGCAGGAATCGGTAGCCGATAAACGATTCCATTTGCCGCCCACGTTGGTTGATCAACAGAGCTCGCACCAATGCGTCGGCCCCGCCAAACTCGGTTGATGAGTCAACGGAAATGCTGCCCCGCAAATCGTTGTTGAATTGAATTATGTCTGCTGCTTCGCCATTGTCGGTGCCACCGGGTGTGACGTCGACAAAGGGACGAGCCAAGATGGAATACTGCGAACCATCCGCGAAAAATTGGCTGGAGATGTCTTCCGAGAAAAGGATCGATCCGGAAATTGCCAGGCCCGTGTCGCCGAGATAGCGACCGACTTCAAAACGTCCGGCGGAGCGTCCATCGTCATTTAGCATTCCGCCATACAACGTCTGAGTCCCAACTTGTCCGATTTCACCCGCGTCGTCCCGAGCCGTTCCGGCGCGACCGGTGGTCACCAAGGACGGTGCATTTTGCCCGTCGACAAAGAGATGCATGTAGTCCGCACGGATCCAAAGATCGTGCAGCGGATCCGAAAGGGCATAGGCGAGAACTCGAATGCGGGCGTCAATTCGTTCGTCACAGGCACCCACGCAACCGCCACCGCATTCATCGCAGGCGGTCGAGTGACCTTGAGAGCCGCCTTCCATCAAAATGCTTTCGCCTTCGATGTAGGTCTCGCCCATCTCGCCAACATAGTTTCCTTGATCATCCATCCACTCGCCATCAACAACGACTCCGTCGACCATTTCGCCGTCGACCGAGTGTGGCACGAAACGATTCATCGGAGCTTGCGCCGTTCGCGCGGGCACCGACAATGTTCCGGGTAGTGGCTGGCCGACTCGCACCGGGGCAGGTTGTGAGCCGTAGTAGTATTCGCCTTCTTGCAGTTCGCTGCTGATCGGGTTCCCGTCCGCGTCCAAGATTTCGACGCTGGTCACTTCACCCGGCGTTTCGAAATGAGGCAAACCATCGGTGCCCGGGACGACAACGCGACCGTCGGCGGGCAGCTTCACGCGAGAAGATCGGACGCCGCCCGCGTCAATGTGCTGGACCTGAGCCACGGTCAGATTGCCGTCGTCTTCGTGCGAATCGTCAAACGCAGCGTGCTTGGGTTTGGTCAGCTGACGCTTCACGGGAATCCGTCGCGGCGAGTTGCCCGTCGATGCGGAGGCCTTTGTCGACTTGGTTGCCGGTTGTGTTTGATGGGCCGGATCGGCTTTGCCTTTGATCTCGGCCTCCGACTTCATTCCGAATCGAATGGGAAACGGGAAGAAATTGGACTTCGATTTCTCAGCGGCTTCTTGAGCCAGACTGATGCTCGATGACATCGCGAAAGGGATGACCATGCATGCGCACAGCAACATGCTTGCGGGTCCAAATCGTCGTCGAATCGTGTTGTCGTTCATGTGCTATCCGGCCTTCCGAGGCTCCGAGCGGAACCGTGAATTGCGAAGCGATTGCGGAGCGTCAGCGGCAATCGCTGGTGCGTCGGCTTTCGAGGTAGCAAACTTGAGCCGAAAAGATCAAGTCGGAAAGAAAATCGCGTGCGTGAGTTTCACGCGAGATGGGTGCAATTGACGTGGTGGACGAGACCACGGAGCCCTGAGCACGAGGAGCGCGGTGGCAGAGGACACGAATTGTTAAGCAGGGGACTCGTGGCCTTGTCCGCTACCGAAATAGCACGGGACTCGTTGCCTCGTCCACTACCGAAGTGGTGAAGCTAGGGACGAAGGAGGCGGTCGCGGACCTCTCCGGGTGGCAGCAGGTCCAACACTTCCTTTTGGTCCGCGGAGGCTTCTTGGTAGGCCTGTTGCAAAGTTTTCAATTCGGCATCCGGACGACCACGACGTCGCAAGGCTTCCTCAGCCCAGTCACGGATCACCATTGATCGGAACCACGCGTTAGCCGAAACAGTCCGCAGTAACTCCAAGTCATCCTGTGGCAACATGATTTCAATTTTGTGCAACTCGCTCAGCGACAATGGAGGCGATTCGGGACCGCGACGTTTGTCTCGCGAGCTATGACGTCGACGCGAATCACCGATGATCGAATGTGCGATGAAATGATAGGCAGTTGCTTTATCCGTCTCGCCGCGACCGTAGCGACGGAACCATTCCATCATTCGCATTGCCGCGGGCTCTTCGTCTTCGACACGTTGCTCGACAATTTGACGCATGGTGAAAGCGATCCGCTCGATCGTTTCATCGCTCAAGCCCTTCGCCGTCACTCGCCCGATGACGTTCATCGATTCACGAACACCCTCGTCGATCGCCAACTGGCGAGCTTCACCGGTTTGACTTTCGATCGATGCGAGCGTGTCGCGACTGAGTTGTTCTTTCCAACGTGAATACGCTCGCATTGTTGCCAGCAATTTCTGCGAGTCCTCCGCTTCGGCCACGCGTTTGGCTCGTTTTCGAGTTGTCTCACGTGCCTGAGGCGACAAGTTGTTGAACGTGTCCCAACGACGGTACGCGGTCGCACGCTGTTCGTCATCCAGATCCGAAATGGCTTCGAGCAGTTCGTCGGTCCCACCGTACTGGTCGACCAAACGTTCCAAGTCTTTCGTTGCCGAACGACTGGCCAGAGTCATCCAATCAGGCGACTGCTCGAGTTCTCGAATCAAATCCAAGTCGTCGGTGCTGGCATAAGCTTGGTGATCAATCGCGATCGGAAGGTCGGCAAGTTGCCGTGCGCGCGACATCGATTGCCAACGCCACGTCACCAATGCAGAAACGATCAATGCTAGGACACCAAAGACCGCGACGCGGCGCATCCACTTTCGTCTGCGTTGCTGGGGCAGGGCATCCAAACTGACACTGCCGTTGACGGGGCCGACTGGTTCCGTCCCCATCGAGGCTCGCGTGAGATCACGAACCACCATTTCCAAAGTCGTTTGAACAGAACGCTCATCGGCAACGGGTGCCGGAAGCACATCCAACATATCCCAACCGCGCTGCAGCCCTTGCAAACGAAGACGCAGCGACTCTTCGTTGATCAGGCGATCTTCGAGCTCAGCACGTTCTTTCCCCGATAGCTCACCATCCAGGTAAGCGACCAGTTGCTCGTCGTCACGATCCACTGGCATTTCGCGCAGCGTCGCGTCGTCGGCATTAAAGCCCTGATCGGATCGCGATTCGTTTTTGGTTGGGATTGCCATCGAAAGGGTTTTGTCACCCGAAGCGTGACCGGTGTCGTTGGAATTGGAATGGGACGAATTGGCTTTGTCGTCAAGCGAATGTTTCGGATCGTTCATGATGGATCCTCCTCGACAACTTCACCGGTGGGTTGTTTGGAGTTGTGATCGATTTTGATCGATGGAAGCGACATCGCTGGGTCAAACGTTCCACCGAGTTGTCCGGATTCGATGTACGGCGTCAAAGCTTCTTTCAAACTGACGCGAGCACGACTGAGCAGCGACTTCACGGCCTTGGTGCTCAGGCCCATCGTTTCGGCGATTTCGACGTAGCTCATGTTTTCAAACCGAGACAGGATCAACGCCATCCGCTGACGCTCGTTGAGCGACGCCACCGCCGAACGAACGATGGCCGCTCGTTCGTCGCCTTCGACTTGGCGAGTTGGCATCAAACCGCTGCTATCAACCGCGGTCACCGCCAAAAACGGAGCATCGTCTGAGTCATCTGAACCACGTTGCGAATCGACTTCGCTGGTTTCATGTCTTCGCGATGCGGTCCGTTTTGAATTGCGAGCCACGTTGCCCGCGATCGTGAACAACCAAGTCGAGAACTTTGCACCGGGCGTGTAACTTTGGCGAGCTCGATAGACACGCAAAAATGTTTCTTGGGCCAAGTCCTCAGCCAGTCCCCCTCGCGGTGCCAAGTGTTGCATCAATCGAACCAATCTCGCTTGGTAACGACGAACCAATTCCTCAAACGCGCCCGCATCGTCCTCTTTCACGCGCAGCATCAACCGCACATCGGGATCAGATTGCGTGTAACGCAAGACGGTGGATTGAGTCGGCGATGTCAGGGCACTGAAGGGGGAGGAAAAAGGGCAGGGTGGGTCAGCAAAACAAAAGTGTGTTCCGGTTCGGCGGGAAACCAGTTTTCAGCATAGCGGAACACGAGCGTGGATTTTCCGGCGAAGCAACGTTGTCGACGGCCGGCATGACTGAATCAGCCACCGCTCGCAGCGACGTGTTGCAAGATGCCGTAGATCTCGATCACGTTGTCGTCCGCATCAAACACCGGATTCCCTCGCGTGAACAGCTTTCGATATTTGCCTTGGTCGTCACGATACCGAAACTTCAACTGATACGAAGTCCCTTGGGTTACGCTGCGTTCAATGGCGATCTGAAGCGATTCGCGATCGTCGGGGTGAATCGACGCGACGAAATCGTTGTAATCCGGCGCCCCGCGACGCACGTCTCGCCCGGTCAACCGAAACGCTTCTTCAGACCAATGAATCACTTGCGTTTGCAAGGTGAACGACCAACTACCTAACCCCGCCAAACGCTGAAGGTCTCGCAATCGCCGGCGGGAATATTCCAATTCGTGCTCCGCGGCCTTGCGAGCGGAAATGTCGCGAACGGTCGACAACAGCATCTCTTCGCCGGCCAATTGAACCGTCCGAGAACTGATCAGAACGTCGATCAGACCTTTCACTTCATTTCGATCCCGCGGGCGATCGTCGCAGATCGGATTCGCCAACTTGGTTTGCTTGGGCACGAACTGGGTTTCGAAATTGTCGATCTGACCTTCGCGGGCCAATTGATCGATGAACTTTTCACGAGCCTTCGGGCACGCCCAAATGGTCAGCGAAGTCATCTTTTTGCCGACCACTTCTTCTTTTTCGTAGCCCAACAATTCCAAGCAAGCCGTGTTGGCTTCCATCACCACGCCGTCGGACCATCGGATCAGCAGACCCGCGTCGGGCGAATGCGTGAACAATGTCGAGTACTTCGCTTGGCTCTCGCGAACCCGTTCTCGGCGATCGCGTTGCTTGCGAACCCGCGCGGCCGCTTCGCTGTCGGATTGCCCCGCGGATTCGTACAGAACCAACGCCAAATCCAAGTCACCTTGAGCGGTGGCGGTGCGTGCGAATTCCAATTGAGTGCTGCGAAGCGTGTCGATCGCTCGGCGGTTGTCCGGCCAAATCTCGATGGCTTCGCGAAGCAAAGCATCGACGGCCGCGAAACGCTCGTAGCGATCGGCTCGTAATCCAGACGTTCCCTTATCTTTGTTGGTGTCTTCCACCGAATCGAGTTCGTCCAGTTCAGCCAGGCGACGTTTCGCTCTTCGCACCAATCGATCACTGGCTTCGTGCGAACGGTGACCTTCGATCGCTTCGATCAATTCCTCCACCGAAGTGAACCGATCCAATGGTTCGGTCGCCATCGCCTTCAGTGCGATCTGGATCAATTCCAACTCGGTGTCGCCGAGGTTCTCTGGAATGGGTTCGATCTTGTTGTTCGCCGCCGCGCGAATGCAAGCCAGCAGGCTCTTGCCGTGATGTGGCGGGAAACCCGTGACGACACGAAACAGGATCGCACCGAGAAGATAGATGTCGGTGGCGTAGGTGATGCCAAACAGATCACCCGCTGCCAGTTCCGGTGCCATGTAGGCGGGCGTGCCACCAATCGCGTGATGCGAATCGGTGCTGGCCACCGCGGACGACGGCGTCAAAGAAGACTTGCTGAGAGCCAACCCCCAGTCGGCCACCAAGACTTCGCCGAAGCGACCGAGCATCACGTTCTCGGGCTTCAAATCGCGATGGACGAGTCCTCGCGAATGGGCGTAACGAATCGCATCGGCAACTCGCAGCAAAATATTGAGGTTTTTTTCCAAAGAAAGCGTATCAATTTGCTGGTCCCAACTCGCTCCATCGACACGCTTCATCGAATAGAAGAGCTGACCTTCGTCATTGATGCAAAGATCATGCAGCGCGATCACGTTGGGGTGATCCAGCGCACCGATCACCCGGGCCTCCGCCAAGAACCGCCCACGCGAAGACGCGTCGGCCGCGAGCTCACGTCGGAGCACCTTGATTGCAACCTCGCGATCGATCGCACGCTGGTGAGCTTGATAGACGATCCCGGTGCCACCACTGCCAAGTGTTCCGATCAATCGGTACTCGACATCTTTCAGCGACACGCAGTCGGCCTTGGTTGGGTCCGAGCTCAACATCGCAATCCGACGAGGCGGCAAGAAGCCTTCGCACTTCGCCAGCGCTGATTGACCATCCGTGGGACTGCCCGCCAACGAATTGCCGTCGGCCTGCGGAGCATCATCTTCGGCCCCGACGCTGCTGGGGGCTTCGATCGTCTGGGACAACTCCTCACTGGAATCGCCTGCGCCGGCCGTCCGCGGTGAAGTCAGAATGTGTGGATTCTGAGCCCAGCTGGGATGCTGTAACACACCGGCGGTCGATCCACCATTTGCGATCGCATCGAGCGAAAGCGTCAGGGTCTGCGAATCGGTAGGCATCTCTGCCAAACGGTTTGCCAGAGCGGCGTCGACTTCAATTGTTTCAATCAGGCTGGACATCAACACGTCCGAAGAGGGCATCACCCGCGAAAATGCCGGCCACATCGCCGATAATTCGCGCATCTGATTTTAGACGGCGGGGTACCGCCCACGTAGGCCCAAGAGCAGAATTCACCCTGGCATCGCCCGGAATTCAGCCCGCAAGGCCCGATCAGTTTGCCTGGACGGCTCGACCGCTCGGGGGAGCGCAAACCCACGCCACATTCGTCCACCCGGTACGTTGGGCTTCCAAGCCTGACGAAGCAACCGCTCTAATTCAAATTGACCTGGCTCCCCTCGCTTCGAGGTCGCGCCGTTTTGCTTCACACTCCCTCTGGGAGGGTGAAGTAAAGCTGCACGGCCGCCTTCGCGGAGATTGGAGACTGGTTGTGTTGCTGGTGCTCGTCGGGCTTGGAAGCCCAACCTACGGAACCGAGGCGCCAACCCAAACGAGAACTCGACGGGCGCATGAAAGAACCGACGTGGTGACAGACTGAATCTGCGACACCACGCCGGCCAGGTGATTCTTCGATGGCTCAGCGAATTCCGCTCAGCCGATTTTGATCAGCCCGCAACGCGAAGCTGTGGGCGATTGACGCCGCCGAGCAAGCCGCGAATTCGTTCGAACTCTTCCGCGTCGCTGAAATGAATCGTGATCTTCCCGCGGCTGCGAGCCGAGGCTTTGATCTCGACCTTGGTGCCGAACACCATCCGCATCTCTTGCTGCATCGCTTCGATGTGCGGAGGAACAGGTTTGCGTTTTTGACGCGAGACGTTGGTGACTTTCAATCCGGTGTCGCTGTCTTCTTCTGCACGCAGCAATTCAGCAACGCCGGTCTCGGTCTTGCGAACGCTCCAACCTTCTTCCAGGATCTTCTTGGCTGTTGCAACTTGCACTTCCACTTCGCCGATTGGCAACAGTGCCCGAGCGTGTCCTGCGGTCAATTCGCCACTGGTCACCATCTCAACGATTGGCTGTGGCAACTCCAACAAACGCATCAGGTTGGCGATCGTGCTTCGGTCGATGCTCAAGCGGCGAGCCAGATCGTCTTGCTTGCACTTGTGCTCATCGATGTAGCGTTTGAACGACATCGCTTTTTCGATCGCGTTCAAGTCCTTGCGTTGCAAGTTCTCGATGATGGCAAGCTCAGCGACCAAGCGATCGTCGGCTTCGCGAACTTCGGCGCGGATCGTTTTCAAGCCAGCGTGAATGGTCGCACGCA
Organism: Rhodopirellula sp. UBA1907; assembly: GCF_002337565.1. NCBI lineage: Bacteria > Pseudomonadati > Planctomycetota > Planctomycetia > Pirellulales > Pirellulaceae > Rhodopirellula > Rhodopirellula sp. UBA1907. The sequence goes on from NZ_DDGH01000094.1 coordinate 317,900, forward strand.
GGCGACGTTCGCCGCTGATCAGTTGGTAGCGACCGTCAACGATGCGAACCAAGATTGGTTGCAGCTGCTGATGGTTCTTGATCGATTCTGCCAGCGAAGCGATCTCGTCGGGATTGAATTCCCGGCGTGGCTGGAACGGGTTGGCTTCGACCGAATCAATCGGCAACTCGAGCGATTGGATGCCAGGTTTAGGAGCGTCGTTGGTTTCGCCAGGAGGAACGATGTCGTCCATTGGCTCACCCAACAATGCTGCCAAGCCTTTTCCAAGGCGGCGGTCTTTGCCAGCGGGTGCTTTACTGGTGTTCGTTGGATTGGTTGTCGCGTTAGTCACGTTGCAGTACCTCCATGCACAGTTGGGTATAAGCGAACGCGCCGCGACTTCGCGGGGCGTACTGGAAAACGGTTTGGCCGTGGCTGGGGGCTTCGCACAGTGCGACGTCCCGAGGCACAACACTTTCGAAAACGATGTCGCCAAAGAAGTCACGGACCTCTTCGTCAACCTCACGGGTCAATTCAAGTGATTCGTCGTACATCGTCAGCAGGATGCCGCCAAAGGTCAGACGACCATCGGTGGCGGTGATGACTTTCTTGATCGTTCCAATCAGTTGTGTGACGCCGACCATTGCGAAGTACTCGCACTGAATCGGAATCAACACTTCGGTGCTGGCGGTCAAAGCCGTTTCGGTCATGGCACCCGCACTGGGCGGGCAATCGATCAAGATGTATTCGTACTCGCTCATCACACTGTCGAGATGTTTGCGAACCCGAGCGGTCGAACGATCGCCGGTTTCTGCAAGCAAGTCAGCGTCATGGAAAGAACGACTACCGGGCAACAACCCAAGATGCTGCACATCGGTTTCGACGATCGAATCAGGAAGCGATTCGGTTCCCGTCAATCCGTGATGTGCGGCGGGCGATTGGCCCAAAGCCGACGTGGCGTTGCATTGTGGGTCTATGTCGACCAACAAGGTTTTCTTGCCAGACATGGCCAGGGCGGCGGAGAGGTTGACCGATGTGGTGGTCTTCCCAACGCCTCCTTTCTGGTTCACGACTGACAAGATCTTCGCCACGTTGAATGCGTCCGAGATGGATGAATCACATTGCCGGCAATTCCGTTTGCCGGCCGACCAAGGAACTCCTTGGACAAGCGGGAAACTAGGTGAAACAAAGCTCGCGAAACAAGACTGGTTTCATAAGAAACCGGCCTTGACTTGCCATGCGTGTTTGTGCCTGCGCGAGTTTCGTGTGAAATTGGGCGAGCGACATAGCCTCAGGGAAGCTGAGTTTGACCGTTGGCCAAAGCGAGGGTGTGCTTTCCTCGTCCTGGGGCGTTGCCCCAGGCTAGGTTGAAAGAGGCCGTTGGCCATTCACGCAAGCAACGCCCCACTCGATCCTCGCTCACCCGGCTGTTGATTTAATGAGCCGTACCGCGTTAGCGGCGGTTAGTCAAACGCCAACCGGGGCCAACGCCCATCGGCTAATTGTTGTCATTCGGTATACGACTAAACCAACAGGCTGTCACACCTCGGGCTACCAAGCGACCGGAAAAACCGACTCAGTCGGGCTGGCGGATCCAGTGACGTTGCCGTTCCATCACGCTGGGTGCGGGCGGCATCGCGGGCATTTCGACTTCCGGAATTCGGAAGGAACGCGTCCGAGGCGGCTCCTGAGGCGATGGCGAACTTCGCAATTCCATCGTTGGCGGACGCAGAACTTGCTGCCGCGTATCCGGCCTCATCCGAGATTCAGGAGCGGAACTGGCCAACTGAGCCGGTGTCGACTCTTCGCGAACAGCCGGGCTGGACGCCAGATTTGCTGAGGCGGTTGCCGGGGATTGTGCAGCGACTTGTGCCTCGCTCGGCGGCGACGCCCCGTGAACGCGAGCTTCGGCCTTGCCGATCGGCGGCATCGACTGACGTGGCAACGGGTTCGAAGGAGATCCCGACAACGCATTGAATCGCTGGTCCGGGAAGTGGGGATTGCTCAGAGGAACCGCCAAATCGTTGTAAGTCAGCGGCAAACGACCGTCTCGACGTGGACGTGCGGGCTGGTGCGACGGGATGGCGTCCGGTCCAGTTGCGGCGAAAGCTTCAGACCTCGCCGGAGCGGCAAAACCTTGGCTGGGCGGGTCCGGCAGATATTGGTTGGGCCAACCGTTCGATTGCGAACGACCGGAAGCCGATTCCGGTTGGCCGGCCAGCGAAGGCTCCGTGTCCCAGGGCGGATTGAGAGGAGCAGACGTAGCGATCGCGAAAGGAGCCGACGTGGGGCCGGTTGCCAACGCGTTGGGATCAGAAGACTCAGGGTGAACCGCGTCGCGACGAAAAGGAATCGCGGCGAGTAAGCCGCCGACAACGATGATCGTGCCGAGGGTGAGATTTCGCATGTGGAGGACTCGAAGGCTGGGGGAAAAGAACATTCCAGCTTCGTCCATGAAATGGCACCGTCGATCGCTTCATGCGGGTGCCTATCGAGTTGATCGGCAACGGAAGTCACTCATCACGCAAGAATTTGTTCCGCAACGGACGACCGATTCAAACGAAAAGGTCACGGGCGGATAGGTTCGGCAACCGGAACAAGCCGACTCCCAAACCCTGTAGCTCGGTGGTCCTCCACGGAGATTTACCTGTTTTGTTCAGTGCTCGTCTCGGTGGGGGACCACCGAGCTACAGGTTGATTGTGGACAGGTTGATAGTCGACTCAGGCGGCTTGAGGAGTGGCTTCCGGCGTCACTTCTCGAATCGCGTTTGCGAGGACTCGCAGGACCTCGCGTCGACGACGGACCGGACGAGCGGCCCAGGCTCGATTGAGCACAACCTCCACGCCCAGGTAATGCACGTCGTAAAAGTGCTTTCGCATTGCTTTGGTGAGCGAATCGTTGGTCCCGCGGCCAGGATGATTTCGGCGGACGCGAAGATCGGGCATCGCGAAATACAGCTCGTCAGACAAATCCAGACACCAATCGAGTTCGTCCGCACGCCCGGGATCGTAAAGCAAACCCACGTCGCCGCGCTGCCATTGCCCCGAAGCGGAACGAGCGGCGAAGCTGCGAATGGACAGATGAACGACGTAGGGGAATTCCAGCAGCATGCCGCTCACCCGGCGTCGCACCGCATCCCGGTACGGTGTGCGAATCTCCGACAAAATTGATTTGCGTACCTTCGCAGGCAGCTTCCGAACCGCGGGCGGAAAAAGATTGCGGTGGTGGACCGACCGGCCGACATCCACCAAGTCAGCCCGGAACGGGTTTGCTATCAAATCACACTCCGCGTGCTCGGCAATGATTCGAGCGGCGAAATGGGCGTCTCGATCAACCAACGGCAGCGACAATCGCGATGACGGCGACGAGATGACCGCATCGACGCCGGAGGACGTGTCTTTCCAACCGGCGTGTGCCAAAGGCTCGCGCAGTGATTCTGGGATCCGGTCGCCTCCGGAGTCGCAGGTCACTAAGAGAGCCATCTCTGTTCTCCCGGTTTATTCCGCCGTCCAGTGGTGCGCTCGGCCGATTAGCTGTTCCAGATCCGACCAATAGTTCGGATACGTCTTGCCGGTGCAGGCAGGGTTTTCGATCTCGATTCCGCCCAGTCGCAATCCGGCCAAGGAAAAGCTCATCGCCATTCGGTGGTCATGGTACGTATCCAGGCGTACTGGATTGTCTTCGCTGACGGCGGGCTCGCTCAGCGGATGAATCGTCATCCCGTCGTCATGTTCTTGGATCGTCGCCCCAAGCTTGCGAAGCTCGCAGGCCAAATCACCAATGCGGTCGGTCTCTTTGAATCGATTGTGAGCGACGCCGCGGACACGCGTTGGTGAATTCGCGAACAACGCCACCATCGCCAGAGTCTGCACCGTGTCGCTGATCGCATTCATATCGACATCAACGCCGCGAAGCTGGCCGCCGGGCAAATCCGTCGCGATCACTCGGATGGAATCATCGCCTTCTTCGATCTGGCAGCCCATCATCTCCAGGACATCAACAAATGCGACGTCGCCCTGGGTCGCGGCTCGGCTGAGCCCCTTCACTGTAACGTCACCGCCGGAGATTGCCGCAGCCGCCCAGAAATAGCTGGCCGCCGAAGCATCTGGTTCAATCGACCAACCGATCGCGTCGTAGTCGCCCGAAATCTGAACCAGGACATCGCCCTGCGTAGCTACATCGCTCTGGGCAGCTACATCGCTCTGGGCAGCCATTGGCCATTGCAACTCGACCGACGCACCAAAGACCTGCATCGCATCGGCGGTCATCTCAACGTAGGGACGTGAGACCAACTCGCCGACGACTCGGATCTTGACGGGCTGATTTGATCGACGACTCGCCAGTGGTGCAGCCATCATCAATCCGCTGAGATATTGACTGCTGACGCTGCCGGCAACGTTCAGCTCGTGTTTGGCCCAACCCGAGGTTTGAATGTGAACGGGAGGACAACCGCCTTCGGAGACAGCTTCGATGCGACCTTCAACGACTGGCGAAAGAGCATCGACCAAGTCTCCGATCGGACGCTCGTGCATTCGGGGGACACCCGACAGAACGTAGTTGCCGCCCAGAGCTGACAGGGCGGCGGTCAAGAATCGAACCGTCGTTCCGCTGTTGGCAATATAGAGGTCAAACGGCGAATCTGATTTCGGTGCGGACTGGACGCCGGTGACCACGAGGGTTCGTCCGGCATCTCGCGACTCGATGTCGACGCCAATCTTGCGGAGCGAATCCGTCATGACGTGGGTGTCTTCGCTGACCAAGGCACCTTCAAGCTGGCTGGTGCCGCGACCAAACGCTGCCATCAACAGGGCTCGGTTGGTCAGACTCTTGCTTCCGGGAGGCCGAATGGAACCGCAGACTGGACCACCGGGAATGACTCGGACGGTGGCGATTGCGTCGGACGGTGATTCGGTGGTCGAGTTCATGAACCGGCTAGAGTCGGGTGTTCAGGTGAGGACGAAGTCCGGGGTGGATGCTGCCCAGGAATCCAAAGGGATCCAACAATCATGACCGCCAAGGTCACCGTGTGGATCAACCAAGTCGGTTCGCTGGTGGTCACGGTATGGGCCGTGATCACGCTCATCATAACCAATGATGCCAAAAAACGCCGTTCAGCACGACGGGCCGCAGCTCCCACGGACAATTTACTGACCATCAACATGATCAATGCGATCAAGGGCAATCCGATGGCACTGGTGGCGGTCGCCAAAAAAATCAACTGAGGCATCACTGGCATCCTGCGTGAAGCGGAACAAAAAGAAGAGACCGGTTGAGAGCGTTCCTTGCTCGCCGGGAACGCTCTTGTCACATGTTTGCCCCGGTTCGTGGAAGAGCGAACTTGAGCGGAACTTCAAAATTTTTGCCGGAAAATTTGGACCGACCGAAATAATCGACAAAAACTCCCCAAATTACCTCACCCGAAATCTGCCCGATTCCGATAGGGATGGTGGAGGGTTTTGTGCCCAGACGTTTTCGCAAACCGCTTGCCAATCGTCGAGCTCAAGCCCCGGGAAATGGATGCCGGAAGCAATTGTTTCCGTTCGCCCGTCTTCCCACCCGTCACAACCTCCCCCCTTTCACCTCTCCGAACCCACATGTCCGCTCGAAGAACCGCCTCTGCCGTTTTTTCGCTGATCTTGCTGGTCACGCTGGTGGTCCCATCAACCGGCTGCCGCTTGTGCGGTGATTGCGATATGGATGCCTATCCAGCTTATGGCGGAGCTTGGGAAAGAACGCTTCGAGAAACGGGGCGGGTCGGCAGTGTCTTCGATCCCGGTGGCGTGCGAGCGGCTGATATCGAGGCCCGGACCGATCCGGAAGCCGCCGATCGCCGAATCCGCGCCCAATCGCGGTACGACAACGACGGCTCATCCGATTCGGGTGAAGATCGTCAAAAGAAGTCCGACGACGAGCAACGGAAGCTTGACGAAGAGACTCGCGGCAACGACAAAACGCCGGAACAAGAGAAGGCAGACCTCGAGGAACTGGAAAAACGTCTGGAGGGCCTGAATCTGCAAGACATCCGCTACGTCGAACCACGCGAAAACCAATCGGATTGGAACTAGCAAGCTTCGGCGGCTCCTAAAACAAAGCCCCTGTGCGTGAAATTCGATCCCCGCAAGCTCGTCGGCCCGTTCATGGCATTGCTGCTGTTCGGCTTGGCCGTCCGGCTGCTGATCGGCGAAGCCCAAAAAGTGTCGTGGGATGACTTCGTCGCTGGATTGACCGGCGTTCCCACCGCCTACCTGATCATCGCGACATTCCTGGTGGCCCTGAACTACGGCCTGCTGATTTGCTACGACATATTGGCACTCCGATATGTCTGTCGCCCGCTTCCACTCCGGCGAGTCTCGTTGGTCGCGTTTCTTGGCTATGCCTTGGGAAACAACCTGGGAACGTTGCTCGCCGCCGCCCCGATCCGCTATCGGTTCTATCACCGTTGGGGACTGACTCACCGGCAAATCGTTGCCCTGATGAGCGTTCTGGCATTGACGTTCTGGTCAGGTGTCTGCGTGCTGGGCGGAGTCGTCCTGGTTCTTCACCCGATCGAACTACCCGCCAAGTTTGACCTGCCGTTTGGAGTGCGAACGCTGGGCGCGATTCTGCTTTCGATTGCCGTCTTTTACGCGATCATTTGCTTGGTTTGGCACAAACCATGGCCGATCGGAAAATTGCATCTGCGTCCGCCAAGCCTGGGACTTGCGACCGCGCAAGCCTCCGTTGCGATCGTTGACCTGACAATCTCAGCCACGGCGCTCTACTTGGTGATGCCCGGTGACGCGGTTGTCCCATTTCCAACCGTTTTGGCAGCGTATTTGGTTGGAATCACAGTGTCGCTGATCACGCAGGTTCCCGGCGGACTGGGAGTCCTCGAACTGATCCTTTGGACGCTTCTGGCAGACACGGTCGGAAAACCCGTCATCGCATCCGTTCTCATCTTTCGCGTTATCTATTACATTTTGCCGTTATTGGTTGGAATGGTCGTCTTGGTTGCTCATGAGATCTACAGCGGGGCGATGGAAGCTCGTCACGATGCGGAAGCGTTTGATTCCACCACCACCTAACCGTTCCGACTTTGCGGTTAGGATTGTAAATCGAGTCAAAATCTAGCCACCACAGCAACCAAATTGCCGGTTTGCTGCGTAGAACGTTGCGGTAAAATAGATGCGGACACGGAGCACGCTTGAGCATTCACTATGCGTTTGCATCTCGTCATTGTGAATGAACACTATTCGAGCGATCAAACGAGCGAGTCCTGTACTCGCCGCTACGCTGCTTCTGCCCACCTCAATCGCCCCTTCCTTGCCCTGAACCACAAGGCCGAACGATGCCACTGCTCTCCAAGCCTCTTTGGAAACACTTTTTTGGACTCGCAGTTGCGGGCGGCTTCGTTTTCGCGGTCGCCGGATGCGGTGATCCAATGGCATCGACCCAGGCCAACGACGCTCCGGTGGTGAAGTCTTCTGACACCGAAGCA
>NZ_DDGH01000094.1:325419-329482 GCF_002337565.1 Rhodopirellula sp. UBA1907
CTGACACCGAAGCAGGCGACACCGAGAAAACCGCCAAGACTGAAAAGGCGTCGACCACCAAGAAGACCACGCCACTTTCCACCCACAACCGATATGAGCTGAAGATGGATTCGAGCCCGTTCAACAAGCTAAGCCCAGCGGAAGCCTACGTGATTTTGCACAAAGGCACCGAACCACCTGGGGATGGCGGCTACACACTGACCAAGGATCCAGGCACGTACATCTGCAAACGCTGCAACACCCCGCTGTATCACGCGAAAGATAAATTCATCAGCCATTGTGGGTGGCCCAGCTTTGATGATGAAATCGAAGGCGCGGTCAAGCGTCAACGTGATGCCGATGGGCGCCGAATCGAAATCGTCTGTGCCAATTGCGACGGCCACCTCGGTCACGTTTTTCACGGCGAACGCCTGACGCCCAAGAACGAGCGTCACTGCGTGAACTCGATTTCGATGAAGTTCATCCCGGAAGGCAAAGAGATGCCGAAACCGATCAAAGCTCGTGACGTGAAAAAAGATGAGAAGGCGACCGAGCCCAAAGCCGCCAAGAAAGAGACCGCGGCCGAGTAACCTTCACTCGACCGAAAGACCTTCACTCGATCCAATCAAGTGATTTTAGGAACGCGACCGTCTTTTCCATCGTGTCGCGATAGATCTTCCCTCCCCCATCGGTCTTCTTCGCATTGAAGAAACCATGGGGCTGGCCTTCGTAAAGATGCAACTCACTGCGAACGCCAACTTCTTTGCAGTCGTCGCGAAAACGCTCTGCGGTTGCAACTGGGATCAAGTTGTCTTTGGTTCCCAAGAACACGATCGACGGTGGGTCATCTTTCGTGATGTTGTGAGCGGGCGAATACTTTGCAAATTCGTCGCCGACGCGTGCCGTTCCCCATCCGCCGGGACCGTTGTCGTAAACCGGATTGAACAGCAACATCGCCGCGGGTTTTCGCGAAACACCATCGACGACCTGGTCATCCATCGTGCCCAAGTAGGCTGCCAGGTGACCGCCCGCGGAGCCACCACCGGATGCCATCCGATTTGGATCGATGCCAAACTTGTTGGCGTTTGCTCGGATGTAACGAAACGCATCCGAGGCATCTTCGACGCAGTTGTCCGGCGGAGTTTTTGACTTCCTGTCCAGCAAACGATACTTCACTCGGAAGCAAACCATTCCGCGGCCGGCCAGCTCCTTGCTATGCATCGCAAACTGGCCCGGCTTCCCGCCCGTCCAACCTCCGCCATGGAAAAACACCGCGGCGGGACGTGAATCGTCAGCCGACCAATCCGCCGGTCGCGTCCAGTCGACGTGCAGTTCCGTGGACTTCCCCGAAGATTCATCCTCGACCGTCTTGTAAATGAATCGGTCTTCAACCACATCGCTCGATGATGTGTCGAGCGTGGCGTCTTGGGCAGAAACGCGATCGCCACTTCCAATCGATTGGCAAATGAGTGCGGCGGCAAAAACAAATGCAAACGAATGTCGGTGGCTCATCTTGTCCTCAGCTCTTTTGAAGGGCGTCGCGAATTTCTCGCAATAGTTGAATGTCCTCACTCGGCTTGGCGACTTCTTCCTCTTCTGGCTCATCTTCCATTCGCGACCGAGCAGCGTTGATCAGCTTAATCGCTACGAACAAGGCAAGGGCGATCAACAGGAACTCAAAAATGGTTTGAGTGAATGGGCCGTAGTTCAAAATCGGATAATCCTGAACGACCAACCCGGCACCGTCGCCTTCGATAATCTTCCCCGCATCATCCAACTTGGGCGACTCCGTTTCAATTGTCAGAGCAGCCTCTTTGAAGTTGACCCCCGAACGAGCTGTCAACAAATTGATCGGTGGCATGATGATGTTGTCAACCAACGATTTCACGATGCCACTGAACGCACCGCCGATAACAACACCGACCGCCAAATCAATGACACTGCCCTTGAGTGCAAACTCTTTAAACTCTTGAACCAAACCCATAATGTCGCCTCGCTCTTTTTGCTATGCACCACTTCCGACAAAACGCAAACGCAATGCTTGCGATGAATGCGGACAGACTAGGCGAGTGACACCTGTCTACCAAGCCATTGGCTTCAATTTGCATTTACGTCAACGTTCGATTGACACTGCGTTTGAATAGTCAAAACCGCGACAGAACGGCCGGCTTCAGAGGTGAGTCATCTTCCATTCCGCTAGCGTATCGGTGGTGAGGCTTCCGGAAGCGACCCGCTCGTGGATCGTCATCCCGGTGGTGAAATCACACAGCCAACCAGCAAGTACACTGGCGATCTGGCGGACCGCGTCTTGAATGCTTCCCGAATGTCACAACTGAGATGGACCCGATGAATTGGAAATGTTTCGCGAGCTTGTTGGTGTTGTTTTTCCTGAGTACTCAGGTGAACGCCGATGACACATCTGCATCGAAAGACAAAGCTGCCGCCGAAAAGACAAACGATGAGCTGACGGACAAATTCGTCTCGACCGAGCATTCGTTCAGCGTCGCCGGCGAGACCATTGACTACACCGCCACCGCCGGTCGACTCGTCATGCAAACGGACGAACTCGATCCCAAGGCGGAAGTCTTCTTCGTTTCTTACACACGCAAAACAGACGACGTCACCAAGCGTCCGATCACTTTCTGCTTCAACGGCGGCCCGGGTTCGTCATCGGTTTGGTTGCACCTTGGGATGCTCGGACCAAAGATCATCCGGTTTCCCGATGACGCGTCGTTTCTGCGACCGCCCTATCACTTGGATGAAAATCACCAAAGCCTGCTCGACATCACAGACTTAGTCTTCATTGATCCGGTCAGCACCGGCTACAGCCGTCCGGCAAAGGACGTCAACAAGAGTGAATTTCATGGTTACAACGAAGACGTTCGTAGCGTTGGCCAATTCATTCACGACTACACCACGATCTTCGAACGTTGGCTTTCACCAAAGGTGATCCTGGGTGAAAGCTACGGTGGCCTCCGCGTCGCTGGACTGAGCGGTTACCTGCGTGATCACTACAAGATGGAACTCAATGGCGCCGTTGTGATCTCGGGCGCGATCAACTTTCAAACGCTGCGATTCTCGCCCAGCAACGACGTCCCAGACGTTTGTTTCTTGCCAACCTACACCGCGACCGCTTACTACCACAAACAACTGGACGACGAACTGCAGTCGCTGCCATTGGCCGAGGTGGTCGCGCAGTCAGAGAAGTTCGCCTACCGGCAATACGCTCCCGCGCTGTTGAAAGGAACCAGCATCGGCAAGAAAGAACGCCAACGCGTCGCCAAGGAACTGGCTCGTTTGACCGGATTTTCAGAAGACTACCTGCTGTCCTCCAACTTGAAGCTTTCGATGCAACGGTTCGGCAAAGAACTGCTTCGCGACGAAGGTTTGACGGTCGGCCGATTCGACGGACGCTACACCAGCATCGATCGTGACTCAGCCGGCGAGACACCCGAGTTCGATGCCAGCGGTGCTGCTATCTTTGGCCCCTTCACGGCATGCCTGAACGACTACATGCATCGCGATTTGAACTACAAGGATCGCCGTGTCTACGAGATTCTCACAGGCAACGTGCACCCGTGGAGCTACAAACCGTTTGAAGGACGCTACGTCGACGCATCGGAAACGCTTCGTGGTGCGATGGCCGCCAACCCGTCGTTGAAATTGTTCGTCGCCTGCGGCTACTTCGATTTGGCAACGCCACACTTCGCAATGGAATACACCATCGATCACATGGGGCTGTCGCCGGAAAGAAGCAAGAACCTGACGATCAAGCATTATGAAGGCGGACACATGATGTACATCCACGAACCGTCTCTCAAAAAACTCCGCAAGGACCTGGTCGAGTTCTACAACGACGCCGTCGGGCATGCGACGAATTGATCCCCGATGCTTCGCTGGGCATGTTGGAACAAACCGTTTGGATACTTATCTCGATTCTGTGGTGGTGGAACCAAGGCTGGCCTTGGTCTGCTAAGTGTTTTGTATTGATGCCCCGATAGCACGGACAAGAAAATTAGCTTCCCCTCTCCATCTCGGAAGTCGTGCAGTTCTTATGTGCCGTGCTCGCAAGGTTGAAATCACC
>NZ_DDGH01000112.1:0-245 GCF_002337565.1 Rhodopirellula sp. UBA1907
ATCACCAACACGCTGACGATCGGTTCCGGACGCGGCGAAATCTTCGGTGCTTGGAAAGGACTGGGCATCGAACAGCAAGGCCACAACTTGGGCCACATGGATCAACCCGACAATCCAATTTGGATCAAGATCCGGCAGTACAACAGCCGCATGCTGGTCCGGATCATGGAGAAACTCGACAGCGTGCCCGAAGGAAGCGGCACGATGATGGACAACACTCTGATCGTCTACACCAGCAACAACGC
>NZ_DDGH01000112.1:397-2582 GCF_002337565.1 Rhodopirellula sp. UBA1907
AAACAACATACCAACGGTGCGAATTGGCCGGTCATGTTGCTGGGCAACTTGGACGGTGCATTCAAAAGTGGATGCTTCACCCAAGTGGAAGGGAAACGTCCGATCAACGCTCTGTACACATCGCTGTTGCGGGCGGCGGGCCAAAACGTTGACCGCTTCAACATGGATGACAAAATGGCCAAGAAGTATGACGACAGCAACGGTCCGCTCAAGGAAGTGCTGGCGTAGCGATGTGGAAGCAATCTCCAACAAGTCGCTGTCGGCTGCTCACAAGTCTTTTCGTGTTGCTCAGCCTCGGCTCCGTTGCCCAAGCGGAAACCTACACGCCTGGCCAACCGATCGACCAAGACTACTCCGCGATGGCGGAAACATTCCTGGCCGACTACTGCATTTATTGCCACGGCGAATCGGATCCGGAAGGCGATCTGTCACTTGAGAACCTTGGACCGGTCGACGACATCAATGCGAGTGTGTGGACCAGTGTTTGGGCTCAAGTCAGCCTGCAGGAAATGCCCCCGCCTGACATGTCTCAACCGGAAGTGATTGAACGGCTGAAGTTTTCCGACTGGATCGTCGGCGAACTTTCCCGAGCCCTGAAAGACAAAGGCGGGTTCCACGCTCATCGCGACCCAAACAAAGGCAACTTCCTGAATCACAATTTGCTGTTTGGTTCGTTGCCCGATGGAATCGAACTTCAACCAACGTCTTCACCCGCGAGAATCTGGCGGGTCACACCTCAGGAGCATATCACTCGTTTGAACGAGTTGATCAACACGGAACCAGACTACGATCCATCCAAACCGGGGCTTCGAACACACGGGGACGCTGTTCCCACCAATCACGGCGGCGAACTGAAGCTCTACTTTGGTGTCGATCGAATCATCAAATGGCAGGGTGGAACGGTCGCTTACGCCACTTCGGTCAAAAGCGTTCCCGCGGTCTTGTCGACGGCCCGAGATCATGGGCTGGAAAACTACCCGGACTTCTACACCGTCAACAGCGCCGAAGCGACGCAAATCATGGGTATCGCCAGCGACATCATTCGCTACATGGCCGAAGGTCCGCTCAGCATCGCCGAGCCATACCAGATCACCGACGATCCCAACTCGATCGCGGACAAGATGAAGGGTGACCTGCGTGGGTTGCCGACCAGTTTGGTCTACAGCACCGAAGTCATGCGTCCTTTAACGCCGGTCCACGACCTCTTCGAAGCAGAAGAGATCAATGAAGCGAACGAACGGGCCGCGGTTGATTTCCTCTTCGAAGCGTTGACCTTCCGCCCACCGAGCAAAGCAGAATCTGACATCTACGTTGAAATTGTGGATCAGTCGATTGAAAAGCTTGGCAAAAAAGACGGTGCCGTTCTTGGTCTGTCAGCGATCTTCCTCGACCGCGACGCTCTCTTTCGTCCGGAGTTGGTCGAAAGCGGCGAACCAGACAGCCATGGCCGAGTCATGCTGCAGGATTGGGAATTGGGGTTGGCCGTCAATCACGCGCTTCGATACCTCCAACCCGATGATGCTCTTCGACGTGCGATCGTCGATGGACGCATGCGAACCCGCGACGATGTCAAACGCGAAGTCGTACGAATGTTGGAGGATGACAGCATTCGAAAACCGAGGATCCTGCGATTCTTCCGTGAGTACTTTGACTACGACCTTGCAGGCTACATCTGCAAAGACACCCGGGCGCTGGGCGAAACGGGAGTGAACAACAAAGGCGTCGCTCACTACAACGCCATGTTCGATGCAACCGCCAGCACGGACCGTTTGATTGAAATGATCCTCGCCGAAGACACCGAGGTTCTGAAGCGGTTGCTAACGACCGACAAGGTGGTGGCTGGCAAGTACGACAACACGTACTTCGGCAAGCAACGTTCCCGAGAAGAAATGGCCGCCTCCGTTGCCGCCGAAAAAGCCGCCGCGAAGAAAGCGGCAAGTGAGTTGGCCGCTTGGAAAAAAGCCAACCCGGAAAAAGAACCACCGGGCAAGAAGAACGCTCCGAAGAAGCCCAAGATCAACCATGCGGTCACCGAAGCCAAGCTGACCGGCCCGGACATCTACGCTCGTGTCAGCCGCCGAAGCTTTGGTCGCGGATCGATGAAACCCGAACGCGTGCTGGCGACTGCTCCCGAAGGTGAGCGACTCGGCATCCTGACTCATCCCAGTTGGCTGGTCTCACACTC
>NZ_DDGH01000112.1:2753-3111 GCF_002337565.1 Rhodopirellula sp. UBA1907
CCCAGTTGGCTGGTCTCACACTCCGATGCGATGGACAACCACGCGATTCGCCGAGGCCGCTGGATCCAAGAACGATTGATTGGCGGTGCGATCCCCGATGTCCCGATCACTGTCGACGCGATGTTGCCCGACGAACCGAGAACATCGCTTCGCGAACGGATGCGAGTCACACGCGAAGAGTATTGCTGGACCTGCCACCGAAAAATGGATCCGCTTGGTCTTCCATTTGAGATGTACAACCACGCGGGACTGTATCGACAAACTGAACATCGCCAACCCGTCGACACCACTGGCGAGATCATCGATTCAGGCGATCCTACGCTGGACGGGAAAGTCGCCAATGCGATCGAGCTCATTC
>NZ_DDGH01000112.1:3278-5474 GCF_002337565.1 Rhodopirellula sp. UBA1907
CCGTCTCGCCGAAAGCGAACGAGCGGAGCAAGTGTTTGTTCGGCATGCCTTCCGCTTCTGGATGGGGCGAAACGAAACGCTCAACGACGCCCCCGTTTTACAAGCGGCCCATCAAGCATACCGAGACAACAACGGAAGCATGAAAGCCCTGCTGGTATCGCTGCTGACCTCCGATGCGTTCCTGTACCGAACTCGAAGCGAAGCAAAGTTAGCCGCCCTGAACTGACCCGGGAACTGGAGTTGATGAAATCATGTCTCCCGATCCCGACGAAGACGTTCGCGCCCGGCTTTACTCGGCTCAACGGCAGTTCGATCTAGCGACGATTTTGGTTGCAACAACAGCCTATGCGTTGCTGTTTGCCTTGCTGCAGTTGTTTCGAGCTCCGCCCGACTTCGCCGTGCTTGCCGCCGTCTTTATCGCAGCCATCACTTTCGCGCAAGCATTCCTGTTTGATGGGAAAAGACCTCGTCTAGCATCGGCGTTGGCAGGGGCGACGTTCTTTCTGGTCGTTCACTTGGTCTATCGATACCTGAACTCGCCGCCGACGCCGCACGCTCAAAGCAACACCAAATTCGTTCCCATCGGAATATTCGGTATGTTCTGGGGATACGTGACAGGAACGCTGATTGGTTCAGCATTCATGGCGGCGGACATCCTTCGAAAACACTTCTTCCAACGCAAATCGTGAACGCCTTCGCTCACTCTGGGCGATCGGCTCGCCAGGACGCTGCGATCAGAACCACGGCAGCGACGGCACACAACAACGTCGCCGGTCGATAGGCACCGACTTGGTCGTGCGCGACGCTGAACAAGTACGGCCCAATCGCGGTTCCGGCAACAACGATGGATGTCGAAAACCCCGAGATCGCTCCCAGGTGCATGCGGCCATAAAAGCGAGGCCAGGTGACGCCGGAGATGATTCCGAACATGCCTTGCATCAGCCCCATGCCCAACACGACAAACACGATCGAAACGTTGTCTCCTAAAAACGCCAAGCTCAACGCGAGTATCAAACTGCCGAGCGATTGAACCATCGCCAGGTACTTCAATTTCACAAAGTCGCTCAGCCAACCGCCAACGAACTCGACAACCACGCTCACGCAAGCGGCGGGCACAAAGATCGCCACCGCTCGAGCACGCGACATCCCGGCGTCGGCAAAGATCGACACGACGTGAAAAGAGAACGCAGTCAGTATCAGCCCGGACAGAACCACGCTAAACGTGAAAACCCAAAAGCTATAGGTGCGCCGTGCTTCGGATAGCGTGAATTGCCGACCGCTGACCGTTTCCGCGTGTGTCTTGCGGTCTTCCTTTGCAAACGGACCATCGGGAACCATCCCATGATCCTCGGGCCGTGACCGCGCGAAGCAAATTGCAACAATAGCGAACACGCCCACCAACATGGCGATCGTCTGCCACGCCCAAGACCACCCACCACGCTGAATCAACCATTCAAAGCAAGCGGGGGTGATCGAAAACCCAAAGGCAATCGAAATTCCGATGAACGCGAGTGCCATCCCACGCCGCTGTTCAAACCACTCCAATACCATGTTACGAGACGACAGCGTCAGCATGCCTTGCCCGAAGAAACGCATCGCAAAGAAGCCGAGCGTCAAGACGGAAAACGAAACGCCATCGCGATAGTTCTCCGGCAATAGCACTGCGACCGCTCGAGCGATCTCATCCGAAAAGCTCATCGCCGCCAACACAATGGCCAGCATCGCTGCTGAACCGGCAGACACCCAGCGTCCCCCGAAGCGATCGTAGTATCGACCAGCGCGACTGATCAACAATGCGCTGCCGATCGTCCCGGACAGATACGCAAAACTGATCCAACTTCGCGACAGTTGGTGAGCCTCAATCAGAAAATCAGTGAAGACCGATACGCCAACAGTTTGCCCGGGCGCGCTTGCCAACACCCCAATGTTCCGCAAACCAACACCACCGTTCCGTAGAAGAATGGCACGGCAGAAGGGTCGAAGGGAAAGTTCGCGAACCTTGGGCGCACGGAGCGACCATCGTTGTGTTTGTCAGGTTTCATACGGTTGCTTGTGACATCGGATTCGAACCGATGCATTGGATCGCTCATCACCAAAGATGTCAGCGGGGATTGACAGAAACGCCACCCCAACCGACCGAAGCGACCCAAAGCGAGCCCGAAGAATCGCTCCTCCCGTAGGCCATGTTCCACATGG
>NZ_DDGH01000046.1:0-1024 GCF_002337565.1 Rhodopirellula sp. UBA1907
TCGAGAAGTCAGCCTTGAACGAAGACCACGCTTTGATGGAAGAGATTGTCGACGACATCATCATCGAGATGGCTTGGGCGCGAGTCCGAACCAACCGCGGAGCCCCCGGGCCCGACGGAATCACGGTGAAAGAATTCCCCGAATGGATTCGTCCACGATGGGAAACGATTCGCGGACAATTGCTCGACGGAACCTATCGGCCATCACCGGCCCGACGTGTTTCGATCGAGAAACCCGATGGCGGCACACGCGAGCTTGGCATTCCAAACTTGCTCGACCGTGTGATCCAAACAGCCATCGTTCGAGTCCTCACCCCGATTTTCGACCCGGAGTTCTCCGAGTCGAGTTTCGGTTACCGACCTCACCGCTCGGCTCAAGGTGCAGTCAAGCAAGTGCAGACGATTATCCGCGGTGGTCGCCGCTGGTGCGTTGACATGGATCTGTCGAAATTCTTCGATCGAGTCCAGCACGACGTGCTGATGTCACGCGTGAGCCGCAAGGTCCACGACAAGCGATTGCTGAAGTTGATCGGGCGCTACTTGAGAGCCGGAGTGATGGTAGGTGGTCTATGCCAACCCAGCGAAGAAGGAACGATGCAGGGCGGTCCACTTTCACCGCTGCTTTCCAACATCTACTTGGATGCACTGGACAAGGAGCTGGAGAAACGCGGGCTTCCCTTTGTGCGGTATGCCGATGACTTCGCGATCTTCACGAAGAGCGAAGCCGCCGCACAACGTGTGTACGCGAGCGTCGAACGCTTCTTGCGAGAACGCTTGAAGCTGGCAGTCAATCACGACAAGAGTTCGATCCGCCAAACGGATGGGCTGGAGTACGTGGGCTACGAATTTCGTGGATACGGCGGCCAGATTCGGGTGAGTCAAAAGAAGCTGGATGCCTTCAAGCAGCGTGCCTCGGAGATCTTTCGCAAGAGCCGAGGTGTGTCGATGAAATCGCGTCTGAGCGAGTTTCGATCTTACGCGATGGGTTGGATAGGTTACTTCGCACTGGATCAAGTCAGGACAAC
>NZ_DDGH01000046.1:1290-7315 GCF_002337565.1 Rhodopirellula sp. UBA1907
AACCGGGCCCCTATCCCGATCGGCATGGTTCCCCGCTCATTCATAGCCGAGGTCGCGGATCAAGTGAGCGTCTGGGGTGATCTTTTTGCGGTCAACACCCAATTGGTCGCTAAGGATCAGGGTCAGGATCGTCCAAACGTCACGATGGCTAAATGCATCGTGGCGATCTGCAAGCTTCGCGGCATTTCGAGCCAGCACTTGCTCGGTTAAGCCGCGAAGCGTGTCAAATGTCGCATCAGGAAGCGTCGCAAGTGGCCGCGTGGCAGCAAATACAAGTGAAGCTGTCAAAACGAAGCATCCAACAGAAACCAGGGTTGAGAAAGTCGAACCCCCAAGCAGTAAATAGCAAGCGATTGATATGGAAAGCGAGATAGCGAAGCCAATAAAGGTGAAATATCGAGGGCGGCACAATGAAGGAAGCCGAATCAACAACTCATCTCCCATTCGCGCCCATGCTTCTCGGCGTCTGGTCTTGGGAAGTGCTTCTAGGAGTGGTGTCGAAGGAGTGATTCGACCGGTGATTAGCGTGGGTGAGTCCGAAGAGTGGAGTAGCAAGTGACGACGCAGAGAGCGGAAAACGCGAGCAGACAAGCACGCGTCAGGATTTCGGGTGCGACTAGCAGTCGCCAGCAATAGGACCGCGTAAAGATCGCCGACCGTGACAACGTCCGACGCTTGATCGTCAGGGATCTCGATTCCGAACGACTCTTCGAGTTCAAAAACTAGTTCGCACATGTGAAGCGGGTGAAGTTCAGGTTTGGCTCAGTCGGGGAACGGTATCGATCACGTGGTCGCCGTGAACGATCATCCATTTTCAAAAAGTTAAACGCGGCGACTCACGTGCATCGAATGGTTCGCGATTTCGGACACGACGACGGCGCGAGCCATCGGCGTTCGTTGCCAGTGTAGCCGATTGAAATCAACGAGGGAAATTCAGTGTCCCGTTTGGCAGTCGGCACTTCAGGCGTTGGTTGTCAGCACAGCCGTCTTCGGGCGTTGGATTTGCGTGTTGCGTCGACGTGCGTGAGCCATTCGTGAAGCCACCATCGGGCGTTGGTTTGTCTTGGTCAGCGCACCAATCAAACCGTGACATCAAATGCGAATCCCAGGCGAGAGACGTCGGCTGACATCAGATGGGCGTGATTCGAGCGCACCAATCAGCAGCATGGATGACAGGCGTCGGTTCACACCGCGAACGATTGAGTTCACCCGCTTAGCAACGAAAAAATTTTACGCTTGCTAGCAGGCGTGATGCTAAGCGGGTGCAACGACTTGGTTGTACTGTGCCGCCGGGGCCCGTGCTACGTCGAGCCGCTGTCGTCTTAGTGTTTTATCGGTGAAGCGGTCGCTCAGCAAGGCAATCGCCACGCTTTGGAGTGCACTCAAGCCGAGCTGAAACTGCACCTTCGGTATCGTCGGTGGAAGAATCGGTCGTGTCAAAGAACGCATCATGCGATCTGTCCAAGGGTTCGTGTGACAAACGCGGAACTCGGTTGAGAGCGTCCCGGATGGAATGAATGGTGGCTGACCAGCAGCGTCCCACATTCAGGACAGCGACAAGCTTGCTCCATGCCAGCGGCGTCACAGACTTCCTGCCATGTCTTCGGTTCCTCGGAACCTGGATCGTAGCAGCCGCCGAGTGTCTGATGCGCTTGCACAAGCCCCGAGTGCTGGTTCCCACTGTAGAGCCCAAAGCCGCGCACGCATTGATAGCGACGCGGCGGAACATGCTCCAGCCAACGCAGCAAGAAGGTGTCGGTTGGCAGGCGAGTCACGCCTTGTCGCTTTCCATCGCCCCCTTCGAGTTCACTGAGGCGGTATCGAAACACCACTTGCCCATCACGTTCCTCGAGCAACCGTGAGTTCCCGATCGGACCGCCACGCAGGTAGCGGGCAAGATAGGTCACGACACTGGCGCCACCTGCATAGGCATCAAAGACTTTAACGTTCCAAGGGTCACTCAATTTGTAAAGCAACGCATAGAACTGGTTGCGTGTCCAACCCGGTGGCAATTGGATCTTGCCAGCAACCACCATCTCTCGCAGCAACGCCTTGAACTTGCCACGGAACTTGGTCATCACAACCTTGCGGGGCAACAGGCACTTCTTCTTGGCAGCGACCCACGTTCCGTCTTCAGTCAGTCCGCCGGCAGAAACCAAGACATGCAGATGCACGTGCACGTCCAACTTCTGGTTCCAAGTGTGCAAGGCGGCCAGGATCCCAGGTCGTGCGGCCAGATAGTCTGGGGATCCGAGCAGTTGCATCAGTGTCTGCGATGCCGCCTGGAAGAGAACGTCAGCAAAGGCTCGCTTGTTGTATCGCCACAGTGGGTTGAGCGAGTGCGGGATGGTGAAGATGAGATGGTGATGGGGGACCGGCAACAACCGATTTCGCCAGCCATCGAGCCACTTCTCGCGAGGCAGCCATCCGCACTTCGGGCAGCACCGATGCGAGCATGAGTTGTAAGCGACTTGGTGGAAGTGGCCATGCGGGCAACTGTTGACATGGCCTCCCAACTCTCGCGTGCGACAATGCATGATGGCCCACGCGGCTCGGTGCATGTCACCGCTGAGCCCATATGACTTCGCAAGCCTGGGGTAGTGCTTGCGCATCAACTGTTGCAAGTCGAGCGACAAGGTCACTGCCTATAAGAAACGTGACGCTTCAAGGAAGTTCTCCAGAGGCCAGTACAACGCCACCCGTAACCGGGTCGCGTCGAAAAAGTTTACCATTGTCAAAACGTTTCACACGCGACTCCGGTTCACGGGATTGTTATCCAAGCATTAGTGTGGCGGCAATCCAGCACCAGCACGTGTGAAATTGTAGCCGGATGTCGCCCAGTCTTCGATTACCTTCGATTCGATAACCTCAATGTGGCCATCGAGAAACAAGTAGTTTGCTGTACTTCCAATATGGCGACCTCTAGCAATGTAAGAATCGACAATCGGAAGGACAAGGTCCGCGTCAATATTCGCCTGTGTGAACCAGGTGTTGGAATTCATGTCAGGCGGAGAATCCGGGGCCTCAACGAGGGGAGCGCCATTGTGCTCAAAGAACTCCATCGTTGAGTGCGTAGAGTTGTAAACAAGCGGATCGTTGTTGATTGAGACATTGCGGAAGAATCCGAGTGACTCTGGTGAATCCGGGCAGATGTTTACGCGGGGGCGATCGGGGGACTGCTCATGACCAAAGTGAAATTGCCGCAAGTTGCTCGCGCATTCCGTTCTGCGCGCCGACGCTCGTGCGGATTGCACCGCTGGCATTAGTAGAGCAATACAAATCGAAATGATCGTGAACACGACAAGTAGCTCAACGAGCGTGACACCGTTACAGGTTTGTTTGTTGTGCAAAGCGTATGCGAATCTCAATCGGATAACGGTACCGATCACCCGGTCGCCGCGAGAGATCTTCCATTGTCAAAACGCACGACTCGGCGACTCGGGTGCATCGGATGGTTCGCCGTCCTGCTAGAGTTCGGCGAGACGCATGGGACCACGATTTAGCAACCCTTCAGGTTCTACGACCATGGTCCTGATCTGGGTGGTTTCGCGAAAACTACGAAGGATCTTACCATAGCTTTGCGATGCCGACCCAGAAAGATCCGTCGTAATCAAATGTGGAACAAATGAATCACCATCCCGAGTAATCAGTTGAAGTTCCGATTTCGATTCGCCTTGGGAATCCCGAAGCGTAACGCCCATCAATGCGTAGACCTCGTCGCGTCCGAAAGTCTTCTGGCCACCGAGTATCGATACGGTGAAGTCACCCGAAGAATAAGCAACTAGCGGACTCCGTTCGCGCAGATAGCGTAGACGCAGTTGGTGTCCAACGACCGGGCCAGCGATGGCAAGCAATCCGATCATCAGTAGCAACACCCAGATCAATGGCCCAAACTTCGCTCCCGCATCGGTAGCGATTGCAACCCATACAAATCCGGTGAAGAGCAAACCGATCACAGTAGTCATCGCCACCATAGACTTCCAAGTTGACTTCGGCGGATCGATGCAAACCGCGTCAGGACCAATCGTTAGATCGAGAGGAAAGTCATTTTGATAGAAGTGGCCGAGCAGCCTCAGTTCGTCGGGATCAATGTCGTGAGGTGCGGTGTTTGTCATTTCGATCGGCGAACGTTTGCAATCACCCGGTCGCGACGAGAGATTCTCAATTGCCAAAACGCCCGACTTCGCGACTCGGGTGCATTGCTTGGTTCGCCGTCATTGTTGGGCCAAAATCGGTCGACGGCCCTGAGGCATTGAAGCCGGCTACGGACCGTCCACAAAGTGCGACACGAGCACCGATCCCTCCGTCACGTCACCGTCGAGAATTATAGCAACGTTCCAAATCCTTGACATCAATAAACCAGCATTGCTGTTGGTGCGGCGGCACCGAATAAAGTCCAAGTTGTTGTGGTCGGGTCCATCATCTGTCCAATGCCTCATCTCACGAAACGTACCATTCCGGGTCACGGTGCAGTCGAATCCCTCGTCTTCCATACGTGCGATTGCGTCATCAATTGACATCCCGGCGGGCACGAGCGAAGCGACGGACGTTTCCATCGCCGTTGGGTCCTCGTGACGCCAGGTGGTTCGTTTCCCGTTGCCGACGCAGCCCGTGAGATGTACGGTGACAAGCAACACGGCGGCCACCTGTAGGCAGTGATGTAGCGGCATCCGTGCTTCCTTCATCGGCGAACGTCTAAAATCACCCGGTCGCGACGAGAGAATGTCCATTGTCAAAACGCCCGACTTCGCGACTCGGGTGCATTTTTTGGTTCTGCCTTCTTCGGTGTCACTGTGACATGGTGTGCAGAGCGGCAGCATAGCCAATCCCAAAGCATAGATGGGGTACAATCGAGAATACAACTCTAGCGCCTGTGTTGCGGATCAAAAATGCGGTTAGACCAAATGAGCCGCCAGAAAGCACTCCAATTCCGAGGTAGCCGATTATCTGGTCTCCCTCACCGAAGTCTTGCAGGTAGTCCGAAACCCAAAGAAGCGTTCCGAAACTCGCGACCAGAACAGCTGTAGCCAGCAACGCAATACGCGATGACTGGAACCACCATCCAGTCAGGCATCCGACCGCGAAGAATGCAGCGACTGGCACGGACACACTGAACGACGCAACATACGAGTCGTCGGAGGAGAACAAGCGACGTAAAGATCCATCGAAAATCGACGAAGCGATGATTGCTAGCGTCAAAAGAGAGATTCCAGTCGCAATCCAGACGGTTTGAATTGTGTAAAGGATCGACGGACCAGCAGCGGAGTGGCTTGTGAAGCCGGAGTCAGACTTCGCTTGCGAAGGAGTCGAGTATGGATTAAACGCAGGTATGCGATCGGATTCAAATGGCAGAACGACCGCGGTAACCGGGCCGCCGCCAGAAAACGATGAGTTCAAATTTCGCGTGATCGGCGGCTCCGGTTCACCGCTTGGTTATTTGGTTCCCTGCGATGCCCGAAACGCATCAATTGTCAATCAGTTTACACAATCGCGGCAGCACTCGCTGCATTACGTCGTTGTCGTCAAAATCGAAGGCCTCTCCAGCAAGTTCGGTCTTTGGATTCTGAACTGGATATGGCACCTCGTCAGTGGTACCAGTAACTTGTTGCCATGCACGAAAACCAGCGGCGTAGATTTCCGCTTCTGCATCAATTCCGTCGGCGAGCCAATTGGGATGAACCACATCTGCGAGTGAGTCGGGATCTTTGAGAGCGTTCATGCACACGTCGCGCCCCATTCCGACCAGCCAGCATCGAAAGTAGTAGAAGCCGTCGTCGGATCCGCTGCCGTTTATGAGATAGGCCGCCGCCCAAAGATCATTCCGATACAAGCGAGAGGTGAGGTCAGAGAAGATGCGATCCCACGCGAGTATTTCGTCGGCAGGAAGCTTGACGAGCTGTTCAACGAGTTGACTGTCCCAATCCTCGGCAGTTTCCGGGTCATGCCCGGTGGCGTTCTCGATGATTTGCCAAAAGCGTTCCGTGTCCATCGCTTTACCAAATAACGTCACGCGTCACCCGGTACG
>NZ_DDGH01000060.1:0-20498 GCF_002337565.1 Rhodopirellula sp. UBA1907
GACTCAGGACTCAGGACTCAGGAGTCAGGAGTCAGGAGTCAGGAGTCAGGAGTCAGGAGCTGTTCGCGCATGAAAAAACCGGGCGTCTTGAGGACGCCCGGTTGATGTTTTCAACGATTCGAAGTGGCGATCACTCGCCTTCGGTCGTGCTGGATGTGGTCGAGGCTGGTTCGCCATCGCCTCCGAGCAACGGGAAGGACTCTTCGAGTGCCGAGACAGGGGCCTGCGACAGTTCTTCGAGTGCTTCGCGGCGGTAGTTGACTTCCGACTCTTGGAAGATGCGGAAACCGGTACCGGCTGGAATCAAGTGACCCAAGATGACGTTCTCTTTCAAACCGACCAACTTGTCGACCTTGCCCGCCAAAGCGGCTTCGGTGAGCACCTTGGTGGTTTCTTGGAACGACGCTGCCGAGATGAACGAGTTCGACTGAACGGCGGCCTTGGTGATACCGAGCAACTGGGTGCTGGCCGTTGCACTCTTGCAACGTTTGCCCTTGGCAGGCGTTCCGCCCATCGCTTCGACTTCGGCGTTGGTTTGTTCGAACGCTTCCTTCGGCACGATCGTGCCTTCGGTGTAGTCCGTGTCACCTGGGTTGGCGATCTTGATGCACTTCTGCAAGTCCTGGTTGGCTTTGCGGAAGTGGAATCGGTCCATCACGCTGCCGGGCAACAGGTTGGTGTCGCCGGCGTTCTCGATCTTCACCTTGCGAAGCATGCGAGCGATGATGATTTCGCCGTGCTTGTCATTGATTTCCACACGCTGGCTGCGATAGACCTGTTGGATTTCGTGCAGCAAGTATTGCTGAACGGCTTCTTCCCCGGTCACACGCAAGATGTCGTGAGGAACCAACGCACCATCGACCAAGGCTTGACCAGCCTTCACGATGTCGCCGGTGTGAACCAAGAAGTGCTTCCCGTGAGGCACCAAGTGCTCGCGTTCGATCCCTGATTCACTACGGACGATGATCGTTCGCTTGCCACGTTTGCGTTCGCTGAGGATTTCGACTTCGCCGTCGACTTCCGCGATCACAGCCGGATCCTTTGGCTTACGAGCCTCGAAGATCTCGGTCACACGAGGCAGACCACCGGTGATGTCCGAAACACCGCCCGTTTCACGAGGCATTTCAGCGAGGACCTTACCAGGAATGACTTCTTCGCCTTCCTTGACCGAGATCGTTGCACGTTCGGGCAAGTACTGTGCGTGAAGGGGACGACCGGTTTCGTCTTCGATGACCAACTGCGGGTGCAAGTCACCCTTGTGGTCAATGATGGTCATCCGGGTGTTACCACTGGCTTCGCGATCCAGACGCATCGTTTCACCTTCGACAACGTCTTCGAAGCGAATCTTACCGGTCACTTCCGACAAAATCGGAATCGAGTACGGGTTCCATTCGCAAAGGACTTGTCCGGCGGTGACTTTGTCGCCTTCTTTAACCATCAACATGGCACCGGTTGGGATGTCATACGATTCGACTTCCCGACCGCGATCGTCGACCAACATGATTTGACCGTTTCGGGTCAACACGATGTCGCGACCTTCGGCGTTCGTCACAGCCTTCATTCGTGTCAAACGAACTTCACCGTCACGGCTGGTCTTGATGTCCGACTCTTCGACTTGCTTGCTCACCGAACCACCGATGTGGAACGTACGCATCGTCAACTGAGTACCGGGCTCACCAATCGACTGAGCGGCGATGATACCTACGGACATGCCTTCTTCGACCATCGATCCGGTCGACATGTCCATGCCGTAGCAGCATCGGCAAACACCCAGAGGTGCGTCACACGACATCGGCGTACGAACTTGGATTTTTTCCAAGCCCATCGCTTCGATGTTGCGGGCGATCTCGGGAGTGATCATCTGGTTCGCTTCCACGATCACTTCGTCGGTGACCGGGTTGACGATCGACTTCAAGCTGACACGACCGTTGATCGATTCCGCGAGCGAAACTTCGACCTTTTCACCACGGTAAACGACACCCTTCGTGATGCCCTGAGTGGTGCCGCAGTCATGCATGGTGACCACAACGTTCTGCGCCACGTCGGCCAGCTTACGAGTCAGGTAACCGGAGTCAGCTGTTTTCAACGCCGTGTCGGCCAGACCCTTCCGAGCACCGTGAGTGGACGAGAAGTACTCGAGCACCGACAGGCCTTCGCGGAAGTTTGCCTTAATCGGCGTCTCGATGATTTCACCGGTTGGCTTGGCCATCAGACCACGCATACCAGCGAGCTGCCGAATTTGCTCAATACCGCCCCGTGCACCCGAGTGCGACATCAAGAAAACGGGGTTGATGTACCAACCGCCGGGTCGGATGTCGTTTTCCATCGCCGACATCATGTCTGCCGTGATGGCTTCGCGAGCGTGGGTCCAAGCATCGAGAACCTGGTTGTATCGTTCCTTGCCCGTCATCAGACCGCGGTCATAAGCCTTCTTATGCTTCATGACCTCTTTTTCGGCTTCTTTGATGAACTGTTGCTTAGTGTCCGGAGTCACCAAGTCATCCGTCGCGAAGGACAGACCACTGCGGGTGGATTCGCGGAAACCAGCTTGCATCATGTCATCGAGCAAGTGAATCGTTGCTTTGCGTCCGAGACGCTGGTAGCAGTCACTAATCGATTTGGCCAAGTCACCGCTACGCATGGCTCGGTTGTAGAAATCCATCCCGACGGGCAGCATTTCGTTGAAACGAACGCGACCCGGGGTGGTGTCAATGATGGCACCGTATTCACCGCTGTCGTCGTCGGTTTTCAGTTTTTGGTACTTCGGCAAGCGCAACTTGATTCGCGTGTGCAAACCGACGATGCCTTGAGCCAACGCGTAGTCGACTTCTTCGTAGGTGCTGAACGTCATGCCCTCGCCCTTTTGATCGGGCATCTCGACGGTCATGAAGTAGCAACCCATGACGATGTCCTGCGAAGGACTCATGATGGGCTTTCCGTTCGAAGGTGCGAAAACGTTGTTCGTGCTCATCATCAACGTGTGAGCTTCGACTTGGGCTTCGATCGAAAGCGGCAAGTGGACGGCCATTTGGTCGCCGTCGAAGTCAGCGTTGAAGCCTTTGCAAACCAGTGGGTGCAAGTGAATCGCGTTGCCTTCGACCAAGGTTGGTTCGAAAGCTTGGATACCCATCCGGTGCAACGTTGGTGCTCGGTTGAGCAACACGGGGTGGTTCGTGATGACTTGCTCGAGGATATCCCAAACTTCTTCGTCTTTTCGTTCGAGCATCTTCTTGGCCGACTTAATCGTGTCAGCGTGGCCGAGCTCTTTGAGGCGACGAATGATGAACGGTTGGTACAGTTCGAGCGCGATCTTCTTTGGCAAACCGCATTGGTGCAGTTTCAAACGAGGACCGACCACGATGACCGAACGGGCCGAGTAATCGACTCGCTTGCCGAGCAAGTTCTCGCGGAAACGACCCTGTTTCCCCTTGATCATGTCGGTCAAGGATTTCAATGGACGGTTCGACGATCCCAACACGGGACGCTTGCAACGGTTGTTGTCGAACAATGCATCGACGGACTGTTGCAGCATTCGCTTTTCGTTGCGAATGATGACTTCCGGTGCGTTCAGGTCGACCAGTTTTCGCAAACGGTTGTTGCGGTTGATGATCCGACGATACAGGTCGTTCAGGTCGGACGTCGCGAAGTTGCCGCTGTCCAACAGAACCAAAGGACGCAAGTCCGGAGGAATGACCGGAATGACATCGAGGACCATCCACTCGGGACGGTTGTCACTGTCACGGATCGACTCAACGATCTTGAGTCGGTTGATCAGGTCTTTCTTCTTTTGCTTGCTGCCGGTTTCTGCCAAGTCGACACGAAGTTGATCGGACAGCGTGACCAAGTCGAGCTTGTTCAGCAGATCGCGAACGGCTTCCGCACCCATGTCAGCTTGGAAGCTGCCCGAGCCGTATTGTTGACGTGCTGCGCGGTATTCCTCTTCGGTGAGGAGTTGCAGCATTTCCAGGTCGGTGTCCTTCGGATCCGTGACCACGTAATCCTGGAAGTAGATGACCTTTTCCAGCGAGCTGGTTTTCATCGCGAGCAGGTTGCCCAATCGCGATGGCATGGCCTTGAAGAACCAAATGTGAACGACAGGAGCCGCCAATTCGATGTGGCCCATGCGTTTGCGACGCACGCGACTGTGGGTGACCTTCACGCCGCAACGGTCGCAGATCATCCCTTTGTATTTCATCCCACGGTATTTGCCGCAGGCACATTCCCAGTCCTTCTCAGGGCCAAAGATGCGTTCGCAGAACAAACCGTCTTTTTCAGGGCGGTAGGTTCGGTAGTTGATCGTTTCGGGTTTTTTGACCTCACCGAACGACCATGCTTTGATGTCTTGAGGTCGCGCCAACGAGATACGGACGGAGGCGTAATCGTTGATGCGATCGTAGTTGCTGGTTTCGCCAATGGACATTCTGAGAAGCTCCTAGCTATTAGCAATTCGCTGCTAGCTTTTTTGCTGGTGCAATTGATGTTGGGAAGAAGGTCAGAAGACGGGGGTGAGTCATTCTTCTGACGCTTGAGTTCGAAAACCGGGGAAGTTCAAAACCGGGGAAGGCTTCGCGTTCGCCCCGTCCAGGCCAGCGTGATGCTGGCCCGAACAACCAAAGCCGCCAACGAGACGCTGGCGGCAATTGGCTTCCTTAGATCGGCCGTTTCTCGAGTTGCATGTTCAGGGCCAGACCACGAATTTCGTTGGTCAACACGTCGAAGCTGGCAGGTGTGCCGGCCTCGAGAGTGTTTTCTCCCTTGACCATCGATTCGTAGATCTTGGTTCGACCTTCGACATCGTCGGATTTCACCGTCAGCAATTCCTGGAGAATGTAAGCGGCACCATATGCTTCCAGTGCCCACACTTCCATCTCTCCGAAGCGTTGGCCGCCGAAGCGAGCCTTTCCGCCAAGAGGTTGCTGCGTGATCAACGAGTAAGGTCCGGTGCTGCGTGCGTGGACTTTGTCGTCGACCAAGTGGTGAAGCTTCAGCATGTAGATGTAGCCCACCGTGGTTTCCTGCTCCATCGGCTCTCCCGTTCGACCATCGGTCAAACGGATCTTACCGTGAGCTGGCAAGCCGGCTTCCGCCAAGCAGTCGTTGATTTCCGATTCGCTGGCACCATCGAAGATTGGGGTGAGTGCTTGGAAGCCAAGCTTGGCTCCCGCCCAACCCAAGTGGGTTTCCAAAATCTGACCCACGTTCATCCGGCTGGGAACTCCCAGCGGGTTGAGCATGATTTGAATTGGAGTTCCATCGGGCAGGAACGGCATGTCTTCGATCGGAAGGATCTTGGCGATCACACCCTTGTTACCGTGACGTCCCGCCATCTTGTCACCGACGCTGATCGTACGTTTGGTCGCGATGTAGATCTTGACCATCTGCAGCACGCCCGAGCGAAGTTCATCGCCACGTTTCATGCTGTTCAGCTTGCGATCACGCTCGTCGATGGCTTGTTCGACGTTTTGCCACTGCGTTTGGTGAACCTTCTCGGCAGCTTTGCGTTTCTCTTCGTCTTCGATTTGCTCGAGGACCAGTTCCAATCGGAAGCTGGTCGCACGTTCGGCAACGAACTTAGGATCTTGTCCGTCGGCCAAAGGTGTGCCGGTCGAGTCTTTCAGCTTGACGCCGGAAGCCTCTTCCATGTCACGAATCAACGACTCAAACGTGCTGGCAATTTCTTCGTTGCCTTCGGTTTCGTGTTGTTTCAGTTCGCGTTCGAACGCCTTTCGCTCGTCTTCGCCGAGGCTCATCCGGCGGCTGAATTTCTGGGTGTCGATGACGATGCCTTCGATGCCCGATGGCACTTCCAGCGAGTCATTCTTCACGTCTTCACCGGCACGACCGAAGATCGCGTGAAGAAGCTTTTCTTCAGGCGTCAGTTCAGTCTTGCTCTTTGGCGAAACCTTGCCGACCAGAATGTCGCCAGGCTTCACGTAGGTTCCGGTTTGAACGATCCCGGTGTCATCCAAGTTGCGAAGTGCTTTCTCGGAAACGTTCGGGATGTCTCGCGTGAACTCTTCGCGACCCAATTTCGTTTCGCGAATTTCGACGTCGAAGTCTTCGATGTGGATCGAGGTGTACGTGTCATTTCGCACCAGCTCTTCGCTGATGATGATCGCATCCTCGTAGTTGAATCCGTCGAACGACATGAAGCCGACCAAGACGTTTCGTCCGAGAGCCAATTCACCTTTTTGGGTGGCAGCACCGTCGGCGATGATTTGGCCTTTCTCGACCTTATCACCAACCGTGATGAGTGGCTTTTGGTTTTGGCAGGTTCGTTCGTTGAGACCTTGGTACTTTTTCAGTGGGTAGTGATCGCTACCGATCTCGATACGAGTCGCATCGGCGTAGGTCACTTTGCCCGCACGGCGAGCACGTACGACCATCGCACTGTTTTTGGCGACTTCGCGTTCCATCCCGGTACCGACAATTGGCGGCTCGGTGACCAACAATGGCACCGCTTGCCGCTGCATGTTCGATCCCATCAAAGCACGGTTTGCATCATCGTGCTCGAGGAAAGGAATCAGCCCAGCCGAGACACCGACCATCTGAGCGGGAGCGACATCCATGAAGGACACTTGCTCCGGCATCACGATCTCGAAGTCGCTACGGAAACGAGCGATCATGTTCGGTCCGGGAACCAGGGCACCGTCTTTGACTTCGGTGTCAGCAGGTGCAACGTAGGATTCGCCTTCCTCATCGGCACGCAACCAAACGGTTTCGTCGCTGATTTTGCCGTCGATGACTTTGCGGAACGGTGTGCAAAGGAATCCGTAATCATCCACGCCGGCGTAGATCGCCAACGAGCTGATCAGGCCAATGTTCGTACCTTCGGGAGTCTCAATCGGGCAGATACGACCGTAGTGCGAAATGTGCACGTCGCGGACTTCGAAGCCCGCACGTTTCCGGTTCAAACCGCCAGGGCCGAGAGCCGAAAGACGACGTTCGTGTGCCAATTGCGACAGTGGGTTCGTCTGGTCAACGACCTGCGAGAGTTCGCCACGACCGAAGAAGAAATCGATCGCTGCGGAAACGCTCTTGGGGTTGATCAAAGAACGAGGCGTCATGTCTTGAGCGTCTTTGACACTCATGCGTTCTTGAACCGTACGACGCAGTTTCAAGAAACCCTTGCGGAGTTCTTCGCTGGCCAGTTCATCGATGGTCCGCAAACGACGGTTGCCCAAGTGGTCAATGTCGTCGATCTCGGCACCGCTGTCCGCATCGAACAAGTCGATCAGGTAGCGGATGGCAGCGATCATGTCGTCAGGACGCAACGTCATGACGGTTTCTTCGACGCCCAGACCCAACTTGCGGTTCAGACGGAAACGACCGACTTTGCCCAAGCGATAGCGGTTGTCGTCGTAGAACTTCTCTTGGAACAGCGTGCGAGCTTTTTCCAATTGAGGCGGGTTGCCCGGACGCAAACGCTGGTAGATCCGCAGCAACGCTTCTTCGTGGCTGGCGGTGTTGTCGTCGGCAAGAGTGTTGAAGATCAACGGAACCTTTGGAAGGTCCATTGCTTCGACCGAAGTCACACCGGCGTTGCAGATCGTTTCCGAAAGTTCGGTGGTGATCTTGTAGCCAGCTTCCACGATGATTTCGCCGGCACGTTCGTGACCGCTCGGGTAAACCACATCGTCGACAGCGATCTTGTTTTCGATCTTGGTCGCGTCTTTTCCACCGTTCACCTTGATGGTGCCGGTTTCGTAGAACGCCGACAGCAGATCCGCGTCGGTGCTGTACTTCGGATCCATTGCACGCAGCAACATCGTCGCGGCGAATTTACCGCTTTGGTCAATGCGGACGGTCAACGCGTCTTTCTTGGTCACGTTGACTTCGATCCACGAACCGCGTTCTGGGATCACGCGGCACGATGGCAATTTGCGATCGGTCGTGGTGTCTTGTTCCAGAACGAAGTCGACGCCGGGGCTGCGGTGCAGCTGCGACACAACCACACGCTCGGCACCGTTGATGATGAACTCACCACCGCCCAGCATGATCGGCAGGTCGCCCAGATAGACTTCCTCTTCGATGGGCTCTTCGCGATTCAGTCGCAACCAAATACGCAGCGGGCGACCATAGGTTAAACGCAGCTGACGGCATTCCTGAATTGTGTAGCGGGGTTTCCCCAGCTCGTAGTACAGGTACTCCAGCGTCGTATTCCCGTCGTAACTGGCGATCGGGAAGATTTCCCTCAGTACGGACTCCAGCCCGTGATCTTTGCGAGCGTTGCTGGCCGCATCTTCTTGCAAGAATGCCGCGTAGGACACTGTTTGCAGGGCGGTCAGGTCAGGCAAATCGAATTGGCCGAGGCCGGTTCCGAATTTGCGAATCGAGGTGGGTTCGAGGCGACGCTGAGTCGTAGTTGCCATCGTGAGTGGGAGCTCCTTCGCGGGGAAGAACAAAAACACCAACACAGCCCGGAATCCGCCCACACATTGTTTGGAGCTTGATTCGTCGAAACCGCATCAATGAGATGACGAAATTGGTTCGTTGGAACTCCGGCGGTGAGTACCGCTTGCCAGAATGAACTGTCGCTTATCAGCAGTTGAAAAATCGATGAAATCGAAAGTTCAAATGCGGTTCCGGTTCCAAAATGCACCCCGGCAACGGAATCTAAAGCGTGAAACCCATTGCCAACAAACGAATCCGTTCGAGGGAATTGGCTTCGCGAAAGAGAACCGCGAGAGGAGTGGAAGGAACGTAACTCTTAGCTCACGAAGGACTTCGAGAAAGAAAAGTTAGACGGAAATGAGGGAGGACAGAACGAATACAGACGCGTCACGCAACACCGGGCCGAAGATCACTTTCGAAACTTTAACGATTGATCTTGCATCCGCAAAGGGCAACCAAACGAATTTTGGTCTGGTTTATGCTCAGCGGGAATTCGGCGGCAATTTAAGAAGCGAGCGTCCGCGGCCGGGCACTTCATGTACCCGGCCCGTGAAGCCGTCGTGAGCAATCGATCCAAAACCCGAATTCCGCGAAAATGTCGCGAAAAACAATGGTTTTGAGGCAATTCATCAACGATGTCAGCCCGTGGCCGCAAGCTGACCGCGTCCGGCTCCACGCTAGGCGAACTCGCGGAGGTCCGGCTAAGCCTACGTGCATTGATGGGACGGTCAACATCTGATTCCTCAATTTTGGTCACCGCACACACCATCTCAACAATTCCAGATTTGGTAGTCAAAGTGATGTCATTTGGCTAACCGACGTTGCGGGTTCAGGTTAAGTCACCCAGGTCGCCGAGACTGCTTTGCTAGCAAATGCTGCCAGGGCGAAAAAAAAGTCTCTGTGAAGTGGCTATAGACTTCTCGCCCGTGTTTCCTAATCACGCTAGGTTGTCTGCTCGTTTCGCCGGCCCGTGTTCTCGCGGGGTACTCGAGGTGCTCGCGGGGTACTCATCGATGAGTTCGCCGGATGAGTCAGGTGTTTTTCGCGATCTTCCCCGTTCGGGGCAGACGCGGCGCCGCTGAGATGGCGAAATTCAGCTCAAATAGCGGGCTGTGCGGCACTGAGGCCTGGTTTTGCCCCGCGTCGTACGTTCCGCACGCGGCTTCGCGTCCTTTCCCCGCCGTCCATCCTCATTCCCGTTCAAGCTATCTCAAGGAGCCAACATGCCAGCCGCTGAGCCATCTTCCAGTGAAGTTCAGTTCTCCGGTCCTGTTCACCTGGCGGTCGATCTTGGGGCGTCCAGCGGTCGCGTGATTGCCGGCGGAGTGAATGACGGGCGATTGGAGCTGGTGGAGACTGGGCGGTTTGTGAACCGGCCGTTGAAGGTGCAGGACGCGATGCTGTGGAATCACCTGCAATTGTGGCAAGACATCCAGGACGGTTTGCGCGACGCCGCGTTGCGGGCTCAGTCCAGTTGGACGGGAGCGACCATCGCGTCGGTCGGTGTGGATACCTGGGGGGTCAGCTTTGGCTTTGTTGATCGTCACGACCAAATTGCTGGGCCGGTATGGCATTACCGCGACGCTCGGCACCGAGGTATGGCCGAAAAGATCTGTGAGATCGTTCCCAAGGAAACGATTTTCCAAGAAACCGGCATGCAGTTCATGGACATCAATTCACTGTGTCAGCTGATCGCGGCGAAGCAGAATGGGGATTCCGTTTTTGAAACGGCCGAATCATTTCTGATGATGGGGGACTTGTTCCACTGGTTGCTGTCGGGGGAACGATCGGTTGAAGCCAGCAACGCATCGACGACCCAGTTGCTCAATCCGGCCACGCAAAGTTGGTCGACCAAGTTGCTGGATGGATTCGGTTTGCCTTCCAGGTGGTTCGCGGAGCCTTCGCCTGCGGGCACGACGATTGGCAACGTCCAACCCAGCGTAGCGATGGATACCGGACTGCATGATGTGCCAGTGATTTTGCCCGCGACTCACGACACGGCGTCAGCGGTGCTGGCCGTTCCCGCGGAAGGATTCGCGCCGGCGTCACCGGATTGGTGCTACATCAGCTCGGGAACTTGGTCGTTGATGGGCGTCGAGATTCCCCAGCCGAACGTGTCGCCGCTGTGTGCCGAATTGAACTTCACCAATGAAGGTGGGGTGCGAGGAAGCACGCGATTGCTGCAGAACATCGGCGGTCTTTGGATCTACCAACAGATCCGTGCGGCACTCGATCGCCAGGGTGATGCGCCGAGTTGGGCGGAGATGACTCAGGCCGCCGCTGGTGCCGAGCCGTATGCGTTGTTGGTCAATCCTGACGATCCCGCTCTTGTTGCACCTGACAACATGATTGATGCGATTTGCGGGCTGGCTGGTCGGACGGGGCAACGAGTTCCAACTGACAACGGTGTTCTGTTTCGAGGAGCGTTGGAAGGTCTCGCACTTCGGTACCGGATGTGTCTGCAGCATCTGGAGGCGTTGACGGGATCGCATATCAAGACAATTCACATTGTCGGTGGTGGCTCGCTCAACGCTTTGCTGTGTCAGATGACCGCTGACGCTTGCGGACGCCAAGTCGTCGCGGGCCCAGTCGAAGCGACCGCGATTGGGAACATTCTGATGCAGATGATTGGAAGTGGATCGTTGCATTCGATTGACGAAGCACGTCAGTTGGTTCGCCACAGTTTCCCAACTCAAACTTATGAGCCTCAGCAGACAGATCGCTGGGACGAGCCCGCCGCGAAATTCGCGACGTTCTTTGAGTGAGTGTTAACATCGGGTTTGGAAACGATGGCCGCAGATGATGAATCGCTTGTTGCTCACAAGCAGGAAGTTCGAGAGGCCGCGCAAGTGGCTCGGCGGGAGCAAGCTGACAAGGATCGTCTCAGTCGGTTGATCGTGGACACCGTCACACAGTTGCCCGCCTACCGGGAGGCTGCTTGCGTGATGTGGTACATCGACGTCCGGTCAGAAGTGCAAACCCGGCATGCATTGCCGGCAGCCATTGATAGCGGCAAGAAGGTCGTTGTGCCTTTCTGTGTCGACGGCGAATTGGAACTGTTCCATTTGGAATCGATGAGCGAGCTTTCCGAAGGAATGTACAAGATCCTCGAGCCTCGTGAAGAATTGCGAGGCGTTGCCGCCAAGCGTGTTCGCTCAAACGATCTGGATATCGTCTTGGTTCCCGGCGTTGCTTTTGATCGCCAGGGAGCTCGCGTTGGACACGGGAAGGGTTACTACGACAAGCTTCTAGGCAACGTCCGATCGGATGCGAGTTTGATTGCGTTGGCATTTGAATGCCAGGTGGTCGATTCGGTCCCCGCGCAAACGCATGACATTCACATGGACTTGGTTGTCACTGAAAACCATGTGTATCCCGGCACACGCCGCCGTTCGTAAGCGTTGGCGAAAAAGGATGCGAGGAATCAGACGCGTTTTCTTTTCTCTGTCTTCGTGTCCTCCTGCGAATGTCGAGCTCGACTGCGTTAGACTCTTGGCGTGAATGCATTCTGCCGGATCATTGGGGTGCCGGCTCATTCCTTCGTTGCTCACAAGGAAAGTGTGACTTCAATGAAACGCTCTGTATCGACGATCACTTCAGGTTGTTTCTGTCTCGTTTGGTTTGGCCTTCTTTGTTACCCAGGCACCGTGCGTTCCCAAGATGCTTCCAGTGGATCGGGGCAGGAAGCGGATGTGAAGCCACCGGCGCTAGGGCTCATTGAAATTCAATCGATCGTGAATGACACCAAACTCTCAGAAGAGATCGGTTTGTCACCTGAGCAACGGAAAACGATTCTGGTCGCGATGCAGAAGTATCGCGATGCTTCGATGAAAGGGTTTCGTGCAAAACCGGGTGAACGCATCTCCCACGAAGAGATGAAGGAATTGATGGACACGGCGGTTCGCGACGCCAAAGAAGTGCTCAGCGAGGATCAGCAATCAAAGTTGATGGAACAGGTTGCGAAGAAGCGGGCCGAACTAGTCGCCCGGCCTCGCGCTCGAAGCTATTCCCCCGAGCAGTACCAGGAAATGAGCAAGCTCAGGCAGATCCAGACGGAGCTGATGCGTCTGTCTTTTGACACGGAACTTGCAGACAAGTTGGGACTGACCGCCGAGCAGCGGGTGGAGTTGAGCGAAGTGCAAAGGAAATATCGAAGTGCCTCCGAAGAGTTGCGGAACGGCGAAGAGAGACTCGACATTGGGCGGCGAAATGAAGTTTTGCAGGAAGTGGTGATGAGCTCACAGACCATCCTCACGCCGGAGCAATCCGAGAAGCTGTCATTGAAGATTAGAATTGAGCGATTGAGACGCAAGCACGGCGACGAGTTTGCGATGATCAATGGATTGGCGGAAGACTTCGGTTTGGATGAAAAGGCCCAAGCAAAACTCAGCGAGAAGATCGAAGAGGTTCGAAAAGAATACTATGACGACTGGATGGAGCTGAAAAAGAAATCGATGAAGTCGATTATCAGTGAGTTGCCACGCAAACATCGTGAAGAAGTCGAGGCAGCGGTCCGCGACTTCGTTGAAGAGGATCCGCGAGACAAGATGAACCGTTTTCGGTTTGTTGCTCCGACGCCAGCGAAAAAGTAGTGGGCGGAAAAGCTAGTCTCGTGAGTGGTCGTCGCCGGCCGGTTGTTCCGGCCGGTTGTTCCGGCTGGGCAAGTTGCGGTGTTGCGATGGTCTGCCGATGGCGCGGCAATTTCTAGGCGGAGGTTGGACGATAAGCCAACGACACAGCCGACGCGGAGTGGCTGGTTTCTTCCGCTCATCGATTGATTGGGATTCTCATTCATGCCGTTTCTCTCCGGTAGCCTTTCCTTTGAACGATTTCGCGTCAATCAATTTGAAGACGGCCCATTCGGGCAGGAACACATCGAACGGATGGCGGAAAACGTGGCCGGGCGAACGGAAACCGCCAACGAAGAAAACGTGCACCTAGGTTTTCTTGGCGGCGATCACCTTTTCGATCAAGATTTTGATCTGGCGAAAAACATCATCGACGATGCCGTCCACTTCGGCGTTCGTGTGGACACCAACCAGGTTCCTTCGGTGATCAAGAAGGCTTGGTTGTCGATGGAACTGGCGGCGCTGAGCCGCGAAAATCCTGGCGGGAAACCGACCAAGTCGCAACGCAAAGAAGCCAAAGAAGCGGTCGAACAACGCTGCGAGAACGAAGCTGCGACTGGCAAGTACCGCAAGTTCCAGCAGCACGCATTGTTGTGGGATTGCAGCCGCGATTTGCTGTATTACGGCGGAACCGCAGGCACCGGCAGCGGTCACTGCATCGATTTGCTCGAACGAGTTTTCGGGATCGAGTGTGGTCACATCAGTGCTGGCGTCGTCGCGCAGGATTGGGCGCGAGACAACGATCGCTACGCGGAAATGGACGATGTGATGCCCGCCAGTTTCGTCACCGGTGAAGCGTTCAGCGGCGTCGCATGGGCCAACGAGCATTCCCAGTCACCAGACTTCCTGGGCAATGAGTTCTTGTTGTGGCTGTGGTGGATGCTGGAAACAGAAACGGACACGATTGAAACGTTTGACGGAATCGAAGTCACGTTGATGTTGGCCAAGACGCTTTCGCTGGAATGCCCCATTGGTGAGTCTGGCAAAGAGTCGATTTCAGCGGAGTGCCCCGTCAAATTGCCCGAGGCAATGCGAGCGATCCAAAGTGGCAAGTTGCCTCGCAAGACAGGCATGACGCTGATCCGCGAAGGCCAGCAGTTCGACCTGACCTTGCAAGCCGAAACGTTCGGGATCAGCGGCGCTCGCATCCACTTGGACGAAGATGACGACGACTTCGGTCCCGAAGATCGCATCGAAGCAGTGCGGACGCTTAGCGACACGATCGACGGGTTGTTCCACACGTTCTGTGATCGCCGGACCAGTGAAGCCTGGTCGGCGGATCTGAATGGTATGCGGGGTTGGCTTGCACCAACCCAAGCGGCCCGGAAATCAGCGGCCTGATCAGAAGGAGTCGGCTTCGATGACTTCGTAATTGGCTCGGGTCACCAACGCGTGGTAGACCTTCAAGTCAATGAACTGCGACAGCATTCGTACCGATCCATCACTCAGGACGAATTGTGCACCAGCGGCGTGATAGCTGCTGAAGTCTTCAAAGTGGCCAACGTCGCTGTTCGGAGTGTGGTCGGCTGCACCAACGATGCGAGCGGCGGCGGCATTGGCCTCAGGGATGTATCCCTGCCAAATCGAGCCACCCAAACGACTGTTGCGTTCACCAACCATCACGGTTTGGCTCAGTCCATCCAGCACGTCACGGAAACGGTGGCGGCTGTTGCCGTAGAACAGTCCGTCGCCGTGATACATGTCGTCGTGGATGTCAAACGTTCCGAACACGCCGGCGTAGTTGCTCTTGGCAATCTTAAATAGGAACTCGTCGCCGTCGTCGACATTGTGTCCACTCTCGTGTTCGTCGTCATGATCATCATCATCGTCGTCGTCATCCAGTGCCGCTGAGTGGTCATGTTCGTGCCCATGACCATCCCCATGGGCTTCGGCGATGAAGAACAGAGTCTCTAGCGGATCGCTGGGGCAGATGTAGCTCGGGATCGATGATTCACGTGCTTGTTGGTTCTCGTCTTCTTCGATGGCCAATCCGAATTGGATGGTGTCGTAGATGTTTCCGCTTTCAATTTGCGGCGTGATCGCGGCGGCCCAGCCCCAGCCGGGTTCGTGGTGGTCGATGTCGTCGGCCAACCAACCGCTCGGCAACTGGTTGAAGATGCCGTGGTAGTTGTGTAGGGCGATGCCCATTTGATGCAGGTTGTTTTGGCACGACATCCGGCGAGCAGCTTCGCGGGCCGCTTGGACAGCGGGAAGCAGCAGGCCAACGAGGACACCGATGATCGCGATGACGACCAGCAATTCAACGAGTGTGAATGCGTTTCGTTGCGAGGATCCGGAAGTCGAACGATGGCTTGGGTTCGCGTGCACACGTGCAGCGCTGGAGGAGAAGTTTGGCATGGAATGAGACCTGAAAATGAGAACGCAGTGGCTCTCGATAGAAGACGGTGAGTTTGCGTTACAGTGAAACTGGTTTTCACCGCAACCCAGAACGGCAGTTTTCAGGTCAAAGAAGGTGGGCCGCGAGTGTACGGACGCCAGCAATCTGCCGAGTCTTCAAGGGTGGTCGATTCGATCCGTTGATTGGCTGTGCACCGAACCGTTTCGCGGTGGACGGAGACCGCGATCGGGCTTTCGGCCAACGTGCGAGCGTTGCACAACGCACAAAGGTCACCGCATTCATGGGCGTGCTGGTGGTCCGAGGCGACCTCTGCGGACGGCAGGCTCGTCTCCCAAACCAGCAGTTCTTCCGAGCAACCTGGCGGCAGCGGTGCGTGCTGCACCGCGTCTGCAGAACTCGAATGTGAGCAACATTCAGTGACATTCTCAGGCGAATGCGTGTGGGAGCAATCGTCGTGGACGCCGGCATGCGGATGGGTGGAATCGCACGTCACCACATGATGGTGGGCGGCCGGCAAAAGCCAGCCACCGACCACATAAGCGATCAAAGCGATTCGACGGACCCAGAGTTCCACGCGGTTCCAAATGGTTGAAGTTGTTCGTTTTGTCGGCGATTTTTTCGCCAAACGGATGCATTCTGTAGCAATTACAGAATAAACCAGCTCGCGGTTCAACGCGAATTTAGCAAACTTCTCGCGAAGTTTAGCCTGAATACAGCCGGGGTCACCAATCCAAAGGTGCTTGCCAGGCCGATTTCGCGGTCGCGATGTCGGTCTCCAGCACCACTGCGTCACCGTCACGGACGGTAAATTTATCGGAATCTTTGACTTGTCCCAAACGTGTCAGGCTGATGCCGGCGTCCGCGAAGATCTTGGACAGGGCGTCGGCTGATTCGGGAGCACATTCGATCAGGAACCGCGTGTTTGATTCGCTGAACAGAACTTCCGTTGCCGACAATGCCGCCGCGGTGAGCACACCGTCGTTGGAAGGTTGCTCGCGAGAAACGGTCGCGAGGTCGAGTTCCATTCCCAATCCGCCAGCCAATGCCATTTCGACCGCGGCGGCCGCCAAGCCACCTTCGCAGAGGTCGTGGCACGAGCGGACCAGTCGTGACTGGATCGCTTGGTGGACGGTCGCGAAAGTTCGTTTTGCCAGTTTTGCGTCGACTTCTGGGACGGCACCGCCGGGTTCGTTTTCGACCAAGCCGTAGTGCGAGCCACCGAGTTCACGATGCGTGTCGCCGACCAGGAAGATCACGTTGCCGGCTTCCTTCGCGTCCATTGTGACCGATTTGCTGACGTCATCGATCTGGCCCATCGCACTGATCAGCAGGCTGGGCGGAATCGCGATGGTTTGCTTTTCGTTGTTGTCATCAAAGAAGCTGAACTCGTTGTTCAAGCTGTCTTTGCCACTAACGAAGGGCGTGCCCAGCGTGACCGCGAGGTCTTGGCAAGCGATCGCGGCACGGACGAGCGACCCAAGCGTTTCGGCTCGATCGGTGTAGCCCCAGCAGAAGTTGTCGAGGATCGCAATCTTGGAAGGATCGGCTCCGACCGCGACCGCGTTCCGCATGGCTTCGTCGATCGCCGAAGCGGCCATGTGATACGTGTCGAAGTCGCCGTAGTGCGGGTTCATGCCGCAACTGATCACCAGCCCACGACGGCTGGTCAGTTTCGGACGCACAACGGCAGCGTCGCC
The DNA here is from genome assembly GCF_002337565.1 of Rhodopirellula sp. UBA1907. Lineage (NCBI taxonomy): Bacteria > Pseudomonadati > Planctomycetota > Planctomycetia > Pirellulales > Pirellulaceae > Rhodopirellula > Rhodopirellula sp. UBA1907. The sequence goes on from NZ_DDGH01000060.1 coordinate 17,079, forward strand.
GGGTCCATCGCATTGTGGGCCGACCAAAGGTTTGACAACGCTGCCCGCCTGGACTTCGTGATCGTATTGGCGAATCACCCAGTGCTTGCTGGCAACGTTGTAGCTGCCCAGGATCTTGAGCAGTGTTTCCGAGTTGGCTGCGGCGTCGCGATCACCGATCGACAACGGCTTGGCCTGTGGTGGTTCATAGATCGCATCGCGAATCACGGGCGGACGTCCGTCGTGCAAGAACGACATGGCGACGTCGCCGACCGTTTGGCCGTGGAAGTTCAATTGCAAACGGCCGGTCGGAACAAAGCGACCGATCGCGGCGGCTTCGACGCCTTCGCTTTCGCACAGTTCTCGCAGTTCGTCCCAGCGTTCTTGTGGAACGGCCAAGACCATTCGCTCTTGAGCTTCGGAAATCCAGATCTCGGTGTAAGTCAGACCGTCGTATTTGAGCGGAGCTTTGTCGAGCCAAACTTCGGCACCGAGCTCTTCACCCATCTCGCCAACGGCACTGCTGAAGCCACCCGCACCGCAATCCGTGACCGCGTTGTACAAGCCGCGATCGCGAGCTTGCATCAGCACGTCGAGGACCATTTTTTCGGTGATCGCGTTGCCGATTTGAACGGCACCGCCGGACAGCGATTCGGATTCGCTGGTCAGTTCCGCACTGCTGAATGTCGCCCCGTGGATCCCGTCTCGTCCGGTGCGTCCACCGACCGCGACGATTAAGTCGTTCGGTTTGACTTCCTTGTCTTCCATGCCAACAGGAATGATGCCGACGTTGCCGCAGTAAACCAGCGGGTTGCCGAGATAACGCTCGTCGAAGTAGACCGCGCCGTTGACCGTGGGGATTCCCATTCGGTTGCCGTAATCTCGAACGCCGGACACGACGCCTTGAATGACGCGGCGTGGATGCAGCACGCCAGGTGGCAATTCTTCGGGTGAAACGTCTGGCGGAGCGAAGCAGAACACGTCGGTGTTGCAGATCGGTTTGGCTCCCATGCCCGTGCCCATTGGGTCACGGATGACGCCACCGATTCCGGTGTTGGCTCCGCCGTAAGGTTCGAGCGCCGACGGGTGATTATGCGTTTCGACTTTGAAGCACACGTGGTCTTGTTCGTCGAAGGTCACGATGCCCGCATTGTCTTTGAACACGCTGACGCACCAATCGTCATCACCCAAGGAGCGACGAATAGTTTGGGTCGCTTCAAAGATCGTTTCCTTGAGCATGTTGTTGTATTGGCGTTCGTCACCGCCGGGTGTTCCGTCGGCACCAGGGCCCTTGTAGTGGATTCGGCCGGCCAGCGTTTTGTGGCTGCAGTGTTCCGACCAAGTTTGAGCGACGGATTCCAGTTCGATGTCGGTCGGGTCGCGTCCCAGTTCGACGAAGTGATCGCGAATGGTTTGCATCTCGACCAGCGTCAGGTAGAGCTGGCCTTCCTTGGAAAGCTTTTCCAGTCCGGCGTCGTCAAGTTCTCGAATCGGCACGTGCACCAACTCAAATTCGCCTTCGGATCCGACATCCAAACGGTCCATCATCAACGGACCGATCACAAACGCTTCGATGGAATCGTTCGACAGGGCGCGGCGGCAGATCGTTTCCAGTTGAGCTTCGTCGACGCCGGCGATCCAGAATTTGCGGAACGTCTTGACTGTGCTGCCTTCGACACCGCGATCGGCGAGCGCGCCTTGTGTACTGGCAGCGACCGGATCCATTACGCCGGGTTTGGGCATCACGTGCACCAGGTGCGGTTCGGATTCGATCCCGCGTTCTGCCAGCAACTCCATCAGCGATTCGGGAGCTTCGGACAAGTCCGCTTCGACCTGCGAAGCGTCTTTGCCAGGATGCCCAACGACGACCGATTCGGTGATGGAATCGGCCAGCAAAGTCGATGCAATTTCTCCGGCCGAGGCTTGGTCGATGTCGGCTTGGATCAAGTATCCCCGTGCGGCGGCGATCAGCAGGTCGTCGCCCAATCCGAGTTCATGGATCTGACGAGCCGTTTGTTCGCCGAGTCGATCAACTTGACCGGGAGCGGGATGAATGTCGATTTGCCAAAGCGGCATGATGCGAAATCAGAGAATGAGGATGGAGACGGAAAAGGATCCGGAAAGCTTGACCGCGGGTGGTCGCGGTTAGGTTTGAGCGGATTGTCGAATTTGTTTGGCGGTGTCGAGCCAGGTTCGCAGGGCAGCGTCGTCGCCCTGGTTCACGATGGTTTGCAGTGTGTCCAAGTCTGACCGGGATTGTTCGATCGCACTCAGAATCGCGTCGCGGTTTTCGGAAACGATGGCGGTCCAAAGGTCCGCATCCCCCGCCGCCACGCGAGTGGTGTCCAACCAGCCGGTGCCGACCAATGCGAGCATCTCGCGAGTGATTTGGCGTGCGGCGAGCGAAGACAGCAAGTGTGGCAAATGAGACGTCAATGCCAAGGTGGCATCGTGCTGTTCGGCCGGCATCGTGACAATTCGTCCGCCGGTGGCTCGCCAAAATTCGGTCGCGGCAGACATGTGCCGCGGCAGTTCTTCGCCGCTGGGCGTGATCACAATGGGTTTGTTGTCGAAAAGGTCCGCTCGTGCGTGCTCCGCCCCGCTTTTTTCGCTTCCCGCGATCGGGTGAGCCGGAACGAACTGTTTCGCCGACGCCGTCCCCAATAATTCGCGGATCAAACCGCCTTTGGTACTGCCGACGTCGGTCAGCGTTAACTCCGGAAATTGGCCCGCAAGTGCCTGGGCCAGCGAGGCGATTCGGTTGACTGGCGTGGCGATCACGGCCAAATCACAGCCATTCGCGGCGGCATCGGGGGTCTCGAAGACTTCATCGACGATGGACTGATCCAGAGCCAAGGCCCGAGTTTCAGGCGATCGGGCGCAGGCGGTCAGTCGCACCGACGGCCAACGTCTGCGAATCGACAACGCCACACTTCCACCCAACAACCCCAAACCGATGATCGCAACGGATCGGCAGGAGGGCTCGGGCATGGGGCTGGATTCGATGGAGGCCAAAGGGCGTTTGCTGCACAGGTTTCGATGGCAACGGGGTTCGACGGCAGAAGAATACCGCACAACACCCGCGGTTCCCATCGGTGGTAATCAGACGTTTTTGAAGGAGACGTCGTCTTCGTCAGTGTTTACGTCGGAGGTCGCTCGGCGTCTCAAGTTCGGTGACAACTCAGGCAGACGTTTTCGGTGGCACTTCCCATCCAGAACTCACGCACCGAAGCTGAGCAAAGTTGATGCTTGCGCGATCAGCTGGCGTCGGCCTGATAGAATGGTCCGTGTCAAATGGTCGATGAACCAACTCGCATCAGAGGCATGGTTGTTCCGATGGGTGCACAGCTTCCGCTGAATCGAAACGAACGTTGTTCCAGGGCGGCGATACCAGATACGGTGTCACCATGGCTCGCGGAATTGGTTCGCGAAGAGCTTCTT
>NZ_DDGH01000060.1:20658-45028 GCF_002337565.1 Rhodopirellula sp. UBA1907
CGCGAAGAGCTTCTTCCCGATGAGACGATTTTGTGGGCTGAGACGCCCAAGCCGCGATTCTTCACCACTGGTTCAACGGCGACGTTTGGGTTCGCTGTCGTGTGGACGGCGTTCTCTTTGTTTTGGGTTGCCAGTGCTTTGGGATTCCAGGTGCCGAATTTTGATCGCGGCGTCGACTTCTTCGCATTGTTCGGAGTTCCGTTTGTCTTGATTGGCTTTGCGATGTTGGCGACCCCAATCTGGACCTATCGCAACGCTTTCAAAACCGTTTATTTATTGACCGACCAACGAGCGATCACATTCGTTGGAGGATTCCGGATGACGATCCGCAGTTTTCATCCTCGTGAGCTTCGGACTGTTTACCGGAAGCAATCCGCCGATGGATCGGGCGATGTGATCTTCAACGCGAAACGATGGACCGATTCGGAAGGCACCAGCCACTCCGAAGAGATCGGGTTTCTTGGAATTCCGGATGTGAAATCCGTCGAGCAACTTCTCAAACAAATGGTTGAGTCTCATCGCCGCCAAGCAGAACGCAAGATGTTGGAACGTCGGGACGGCTGAACCCACTTGTCCACGGACAAGCCTCCGCTCTGACATTCACGCGGGCTCTTCCGGTCAGGGGTCCTCAACGGCGACGTTTTTTCGGCCGAATGAGCCTCAAATTCGTGCGAAGTTCAGCGATCGCGTTGGATGTTGGCTAGGATAATTCATCGAGACGGGCGGGCACGTTGCTTGCCACCCGTCTCGGTCCCACCCCGTCATCCCACCTGATCTCTTTCGTCGGAGAATGCCATGTTCCATCGGCAATGTTCCCGTTTGTTGCTTGCTGCCTTGTTCTTGTTGGTTGCCTCGCCGGCACACGCTGAAACAGATACGTCCAAGCAGAAAACGTCACGACCGCACATCGTCATGGCGTTCGCCGACGATTGGGGCTGTTACGCGAGTGCCTATGCAAAGCATTTCCCTGGCACCGCCAACGAAGTGATCTCGACTCCCAAGTTTGATTCGATCGCACGCGACGGGGTGTTGTTCACCAACGCGTTTGTGAGCGCGCCGTCGTGCACGCCCTGCCGAAGTTCGCTGATGTCGGGCCAACCGTTTTGGCGATGCGACAAGGCATCGATCCTGCTGGGTGCGGTCTGGGATTTTTCGTTGCCGGCTTACCCGTTGTTGTTGGAAGAGTCCGGATATCGGATTGGGCACACCTACAAAGTGTGGAGTCCCGGACGTCCCGGCAACGCACCGTACGGTGGTTCGCGAACAGCATCCAACAAAGCTGGCTCCAAGTTCAATAACTTCTCGCAGTTTGTGATGAAGGCCGAAGACCGCGACGCAGCGAAGGCGAAACTGTTTGACGAAGTTCGCCGGAACATTCGAAATTTCTTGGACGCTGACAACGACGGACAACTCGATGGCGATTCACCGATTTGCTATTGGTTTGGACCCACCAACACTCACCGAAAATGGATCGCCAAGAGTGGACATGAACTCTGGGGCATCAACCCCGATGACTTGAAAGGCAAGTTGCCCGCCTACCTGCCCGATGTGCCCGAAATTCGCGAAGACTTTGCGGACTACCTGGGCGAGGCGATGGCGTTTGATGCCGCACTGGTGGTGTTGGACGAAGAACTGCAGCGGCTCGGCATTGCCGACGACACATTGTTGGTCGTCAGCGGCGACCACGGGGTTCCCGGTGTGTCGCGCGGCAAGTGCAATTTATATGACTTTGGAACGCATGTGCCATTGGCAGTCCGTTGGCCAAGTGGCATTGAACATTCCAACCGCGTTGTGACGGACTTTGTTTCCTTGCCCGAATTGGCCACGACGTTCTTGGAAGTGGCCAGCGTCGAAGCTCCCGCGAGCATGATCGCTCGTCCGATCACACCGCTTTTGACGAGCGAAAAATCAGGCCGCATAGATCCTTCGCGAGACGCGGTCTTCACCGGTCGAGAACGCCACGTGGCAACGGCTCGCGAAGGGGCAACGCCTTATCCGCAGCGAGCTATTCAATCCGACGATTGGTTGTACATCATCAATTTCGAACCCGAACGAACTCCGATGGGTGACGGTCCCGAAATCGATGCCGAGGAATTTCCTTCGGAAGAAGCACTGCGCGAAAACACTTTCGCGGCGTATGCGGACCTTGATGCGAGTCCGACCAAGGCTTTCGTTGCGTTGAACCGCGAAAAGTACCCGGAAGCGTTTCAGTTCATGGTGGGACGTCGTCCTCGTATCGAAATGTATGACCTGAAGTCCGACCCAGACTGTTTGAACAACCTTGCCGGGCACTCCGACCACGCGGAAACCGAAAAGCAACTCAACGATCGTTTGATCGGCGAGCTGAAACGGACCGGCGACCCTCGAATGAGCGAACCGGTGATGTTCGAACAGGGTATGTTTGTGGAACCGGTTGGCCCTGGCAATAAAAAGAAGCAGTCCGCCAAGGCGAAGAACAAGAAATGAACTCGCTGGAGAAGTCCCGATGAAACGATTGTCGTCACGCCCGTCCGGCCACTGGTGTTGGACATTCGGGTTAGCTGTCGTGTTCCTCGGATTCTCCGCTTGTAGAAAGTCCACGCCGGTCGATGAAGTATCGATCAGTGACAGCGGTGTGGCACTGCAAATTCGCGAAACCCCTGCGGTTGATTTGCCTTGGTCGCAGTGGCGTGGTCCCAGCATGGATGGGCACGCCGACGATGCCACGCCGCCAACAACCTGGGACGAGTCCACCAACATTGCTTGGCAAGCCGACATCCCTGGCCGCGGTCACAGCAGCCCGATCGTGATCGGTGATCAGGTTGTGCTGGGAACGGCCGACGATGCGAAGCAGCAACAGATGCTGATCTCGTTTGACTTGGAATCGGGAGCCGAAAAGTGGAGACGAGTGATCCACGAAGGAAACTTCCCGGCTGCTCGAGAAGTTCACAACAAAGCCACCAACGCCAATGGCACTCCCGCTTCCGATGGCGAGTTGATCGTGACCGCGTTCCTCAACCAGGAACGCATCTTCGTCACGGCAGTGGACTTGAGCGGCGAAGTGGTTTGGCAAACCGATGTGGGGGCGTTTGGATCCAAGTTCGGTTACGCTCCATCGCCCGTTTTGTATCAGTCTTTTGTAATCATCGCCGCGGACAACTTTGGGGGTGGTTACTTGGTGGCATTGGACTTGGAATCTGGCGAAGTCGCTTGGCGACGTGCTCGCGGCAATGCCAGCAGTTATTCCAGTCCCATGATCGCGAACGTCGGTGGCACGGATCAGTTGTTGATCAGCGGCGGTGACCGTGTCGCCAGCTATGATCCTGCGACCGGCGAGCCACGTTGGGAGACTTCCGCGATTGCCGAAGCGACTTGCGGCACGATCGTGACGGCGGGTGATCGAATCTTTGCCTCGGGTGGCTACCCCGACAAGCAAACGGCCTGCTTCTCCGCGACGGGCGAGGAAATTTGGTCGGACCGCACGGCTCTCTATGAACCATCGATGGTAACCGACGGCACCAGTCTGTTCGGTGTCACCGACAACGGCGTTGCGATGTGTTGGTCAAACGAAGATGGAAACGTTCAGTGGAAAAAACGTTTGGGCAACAATTTTAGTGGATCGCCCGTGCTGGCGGGAGGCAATGTGTACGTGTCAGATCTGTCTGGCAACCACTACGTTTTTTCTGCCAGCGGTGACGACTATCAACTGATTTCGAAGAATCGTCTCGGATCGGATTGCTACGCCAGTCCCGCGGTTCTGGCGGACTCGTTGCTGCTGCGAATTGGGTTTGGCGAAGGTGATTCGCGAAAAGAACGATTGGTTAGAATCACGGAAAGTCTTTGAGTTTCGAAGCAGGGATCACGGCAGCGACGATCGGTCCCTCGCTCACGCATCGGATTGTGATTTTATTGTAGGTTGGCCACTTTTGGCCGACATCCACCACTCTGACGGCCAAGAGTGGCCATCCTACCTTGCTCTGCACCCTGCTCTTTTGACCCGATCCATGAACATGATGTCTCGCCTAAGCTGGGCTCTTCCGGCGTTCTTGATTGCCATCGCGCTATCGCCATCCTCTTTCGCGGAAACGCCAACGAAAGAGCATCCCAACGTCTTATTCATTTACTTGGATGACTACGGTTGGCGTGATGCCAGCTTCATGGGATCGGATTTCTATGAGACGCCGAACTTGGATGCTTTGGCCGAACAAGGCATGGTGTTCACGAACGCCTATTCGTGTGCGGCGAACTGTGCACCGGCGCGAGCCAGTTTGCTATCGGGGCAGTATTCGCCGCGTCACGAAATTTACAACGTCGGAACTGAGCGTCGTGGCAATCCGAAACACGGAACGCTGAAGCACATCCCCGGCACTGACGTGCTGTCAACAGACATTCGGACTTGGGCTCATCAAGTTCATGAAGCTGGGTATCGAACCGGCATCATTGGCAAGTGGCATTTGAGTGACGATCCGTTGCCCTATGGCTTTGATATCAACGTCGCAGGCACCCACAGTGGCAGTCCACCGAAGGGATACTTTCCGCCACATCCCAAAGCGCCCGGATTGCAAGACGCAACCGATGACGAGTACCTGACGGACCGACTCACGGATGAGGCCATTCGGTTCATCACGGACAACCAAGAGCGTTCTTGGTTTTTGTATTTGTCTCACTTTGCGGTTCACACGCCTTTGCAAGCCAAGCCGGATCTCGTCGCCAGGTACAAGGCGAAGCAGCCCGGCACGTTGCACGATCACGCCGTGATGGCGGCCATGATTGAGAGCGTCGATGAGGGCGTCGGGCGAATGGTTGATACGCTGCGGGAACTTGGATTGGAAGAGAGCACCGCGATCGTCTTCACCAGCGACAATGGCGGTTTCGGACCGGCGACCTCAATGAAACCGCTGCGCGGTTACAAAGGCACTTACTACGAAGGCGGAATTCGCGAACCGTTCTTTGTGACTTGGCCTGGTGTCGTGGATGCGGGGACGAAATGCGAGATTCCAATCATCGCAGCCGATTTGTATCCGACTTTTGTCGAGATGACCGGAGCCAAGCTTCCGGCGAACCAGCCACTTGATGGTGTGAGTTTGCTGCCATTGCTCAAGCAGGATGGAAGTCTGGCTGATCGCGAATTGTATTGGCACTTCCCCGCCTATTTGCAAAGTTACGCGGTCACAGACGGTCAACGAGATTTGCTTTACCGAAGTCGCCCGTGCAGCATCATTCGAGACGGTCGGTGGAAGCTGCACGAATACTTCGAGGACGGCGGTTTGGAGTTGTACGATCTGGTGACCGACCCAGGTGAATCGAGCAACTTGGCAGTCTCCAATCCAATCAAAACGCAAGCGTTGCACAGCAAGTTGGTGGCTTGGCGAAAGCAAATCGGTGCGGCGGTGCCGACAGAGCCCAATCCAAACCACGACCCGGCAAGCGAAGCCAAAGCGATGCAGAAAGCCGAACGCAAAGCGGCAAAACCCTAGTCCGCAATCGAGTTGATTTCCGAACAAAAAATGCCGAACTGCACATTGGCAGTCCGGCATTTTGATTGCTTCAGTCGGCTCGATTGATCGAGGCAGAGAATCGATTACATATCGATTTCGTATCCCTTGCGGCTTTCACGCGAGAGGAACGAATTGGCTTCGTCGTCGCCGACGATTTCACGTTTGGTTGGGTCCCAGTTCAATTCGCGACCGAGGCGAATAGAAATGTTGGCCAAGTGACATGTCTCGAGCATTCGGTTGTGAGTCCAAACGTCGGAGATCGGTTGTTTGCGTGAACGCATGGCTTGCACGAAGTTGTCCGTGTGGTTGGCCGCGACGGGACCACCGTAGACATTTTCAATGGCGTCTTCGGGCAGCGGGTTGGATTCCAAATCTTCGACTGGCTTTCCAACGATCTTGCCACGGTTGACGAAGAACCGGCCCTTGGTGCCTTCGAACATGATCCCGTTGTCGCCCTCACTGGTGATGACCAGTGGGATGTCGCCGGGCATGTTGGCGTGGATCTCGAACTTGGTCGGCGAGTTGTATTGATCGCTGACGGTTGGATGGCCATCTTTGTAATCGACGGGCAATGAGAAGCTAACCGGCGTGATCTTGCTGGGGCCTGACTGATCGGCGCCTAACGCCCAGGTGGCGATGTCGACGTGGTGAGCACCCCAGTCATTCATTTGGCCACCGGAATACTCGTACCAGTTCCGCCAGGCGTAATGGCAATTGGTGTAAAGCGGCACGCCGCCGCCGTATCCCTTTCGCATCTCAGGCAAAGCCCGGTAAGGAACCTTAGGGGCTGGGCCGAGCCAGAAGTCCCAGTCCAGTCCCTCGGGCACATCAATGGCGGGGATCACTGGTGAATTGGTCGCGCCACCAATGCCGCAGGTGACCTTTCGAATCTCGCCAATTCGTCCATCGCGGATCATCGCGATCGCTTGAAGGAAGCGTTGGTTGTTTTCGGTCCGCTGCATTGTTCCGACTTGGAACACGCGTCCGGTTTGTTTGACGATCTTTTCGATCAGCTTGCCTTCGTCGATCGTCAGCGTCAGCGGCTTTTCGCAGTAGACGTCTTTGCCAGCCAACATGGCTTCGACGGAGATCTTGGTGTGCCAGTGATCGGGTGCCGCAATCATGACCGCGTCGATGTCTTTACGCTCAAGCAACTTGCGGTAGTCGGCGTAGCCCTCGGGTGCCTTGCCTTGTGCTTTCTTTGCTTTCTCGATGTTTTCGCCCAAGACGTTCGCATCGACGTCAGCCATCGCAGCGAAGTCAGCGTACTTGAACGACTTGTTGGTGATCGTCCAGCCTTGGTTGCGAAGGCCGATGGTCGCGAACACGGGGCGTTCGTTTGGCGACTCTTGTGCGTTTCCGAGGCTGCTGGTTCCTGCAAAGTAGCCCGCTGCGGTGGCAGCGCCAGTGGTTTGCAGGAAGTGACGCCGATTGAGTTTTTGACGGGCTGACATTGGAAACCTCGTGGGAAAGTGCGACAAAATCGTCGAAGGGGAACTGAAAAAGTTAGTCGGAAAGGAGTTCGATTGGGGGCGAAAAAGCTATTTGCCCAAATCTTTGAATCGTTCGTAAGTTTGGTTCAGTGGGTGAGCTTCTTTTTGACCGTCGATCATATTCGCTGTCCATTCTGACAAACGCAGGCCGAGGCGGCGGCACGCTTCTTGGACTCGTTCTTCGTCCGGACCGCCGGCGGAGATCGCGCCGTAGTGAGCGGAAAACTTGATTCCGGTGTAATCGGTCAGCCCAAAGACCAGGAATCCGTAGTTGATCAGGATGGACATCAGAGCCATGCACGTCCATTCTTGCCCGCCGCCCCAGGCACCGGCCGATGTGAAAACGCAGCCAATCTTGCCGTCGCGTTTCCCCCAATTTTCTATGGGTTGCTCGTCCCACCAACGTTTCATCTGCCAACTCAGAGTGCCGTAATTCGTTGGCGAACCGAGCGCGATGCCGTCGCACCAATCCAAATCCGTGTAGTCGGCGTCGTCGATGTTCCTGAGCCGAACATCGGCTCCATCGAGTTGCCGAGCACCCTCGGCGACCAGTTCCGCCATTCGGTGCGTATTTTGAGTGTTCGAATGGTAGAGAATCAGGACTTTGGGCATTTGCGATTGCAGACAAGGTTCGAAGAAGCGGGAGCTTCCAGCGTGTGCGGCCGCGAATCATCCCCGCACAATCCGCTGATTGCAGGAGAAACTCGGCGGGGAATCGCAGCGGGGGCTGGGTCCGCGTTGTGGTAGTCTAACGCAACCTGATTTCTCCTAGTAGTCCTGTGGCCGATGACCGACGGGGCGATCCGGAGCATCGACGAGGGCAGTTGTTCTAGGAGGCTGTGCCGTTTCAACGGAGCTAGCCAAGCAGGATCAGCGATCGAGTACCGCAACCGGTTGGTTGGGGACAGGAAGCACGATGGTCGTGGCGTAGCTCGTGAAGTCGAACTCATCGGACTTCTCGTCGATCGCGGTGTGGTGAGCCGCGATCAAGTGGCGTGTCGCCATTTTGGGGACGAACGTGGCTTGGCCGGATGCATCGGTCGCGAATTCGTAGTTGGGGTCTCGGTCGCCTTGCAGCGTCTCGCCCTCGGGGATGAAGCTGACGACGGCGTCTTGAATCGGTTTGCCGTGATGCAGCACCGTGACCGTGATCGGTTGACCAGCGGCAACTTCGCTGAACGGGCAAGTGTTGAGAACGATTTCAAATGGCAAGCCTGCGGGCGTCTCGTGTGCGTGACCGTCGATCTTGGGAGCATCCAGGGAATCGCTGGCCAGCACATAGCTTTTCGCGGTTCGAATGCTGCGGATCGATTTGCCATGGTTCATCACCCGATCAAGTTTCTGAACGAACTGGTGCACTCCGGGCTGGGTCAGCGTGACCGGCGTCGTCCAGTAACCTTGCTTTTCAGCCGACGCGGAGGTGAAGAGTTGAGGTTTCAAATCGGAACGCTTTTCATCGGGGCCGATGTGTTCCATCGACGTCCAGTCGAGTGTCAACAAACCGGCCAACTTGAAGTCGCGATGATGGTTGCCGTGATTGCCTAATCGCAGGTCGACGTGCACGACTTCGCCGGTGCGAACGATTGGTGAGTTGGTTTGGATCCACGTGTCGTGAGCGGATGCCATCGTGGGGAGAAGAAGAGCCAAAGCGAAAGTCAGGTTTCGAAAAGTTGTGTTCATATTCAGTTGCAAGTGGAAAGAGAATGCAGAGTTGTCAAAAGGAAGTTTGCAGTGACTTGGTCGATTCGTTTCGCGATGTAGGTCGCTGATCGATTCATTGTCGGCGTCACATTCGCCGTGTTGAGCGACAAAGGGCAACTTGCCATGTCGTGGACAGCGAACATGCAAACGCCGCAAAAGGGATAGGTTTTGGAGGACTCATGTCGGCGGTTTGGTTTTCGCAATCTCATCTCAGAATGCCTCCAAGACTTCGCGGCCATTGCGAGTGCCGAGAGCTCGCCATGTTTCCAGGTCGACGCTTTCAGTGATGAAGCCAACGCTGCCGTCGCAACGAGCAACGTGAACACCGCCAGGGTGATTGCTGCGGGTGCCGAAGACGCCCCAGCCACAACTGCCCATGTCGGGGATCAGGCTTTGCGGTGGGTGATAGTGGGAATAGCCAGTCCAATATTCGCGACCGTTGATCCATCCCGCGCCGCGATGTCCAGCCCAGCCGCGATGCAGTCCGCTTCCGCGAACATAGGCTTCCATTTCATTGGGATTTTCCGGAAGGAAGAATCCGGTGAACCCTGGTGTGGTGGGCGGCATCGAGCGACTGATGAAAGCACAGGTCACATTCATCATCACTCGTTTTCGTAGATGCGGTTCGGTGGGCTCGGCTGGGGATTGTTCCGACAGACCCAGCAAGTGTTCTGCGAAAGCTGCCGTGTTGCTCAGGCCGTCGAGGATTGATTCGAAACCGACGTTGGAGTTGATCCATAGAATGCCATCGGTCGTTCTCCGCGAGTCATACAGCGTCCCGACGCCGGTGCCAAAGTTCATGCCATAGTTCGTGGCGGAGTAAGCCTGGGTTGGGCCGCTTCCTGAGAGCGTGGTGACGAAGTACGTTCGATCATGGTCTTCGCTGGGGCAGGTCAGCATCGGCATTGCAGTCTTGGCTGCGGTGTCGTGTGGCGTGACGAGTTGCCCTGGGCAGCAACCCACGTGCAGCGACCGGTCAAAGTGGATCATGTCGAGCATGTTGCCTTGCTCGTAGAATGGAGCCATCTGAGCGAAGACCGAAAAGTTGCCCGCGGTGCTGGTTCCATTCGTGTAGTTGGCGGGGATTTTTCGGTGGGTGCTTTCGTAGTTGTGCATCGCGAGCGTGATCTGTTTCAGGTTGTTGCTGCACTGCATGCGACGGGCGGCCTCGCGAGCGGACTGGACCGCAGGAAGCAGCAGCCCAACCAGGACGCCGATGATGGCGATCACAACCAGCAATTCCACCAAAGTGAAACCGCGTTGCGGTGAATTGTGTCGAGAGATGTTCATGGGAGATGAATGATTTCGTATTGGGGTGAGTCGTTGTTGGGTGGATGGATCGGTGCGCGCACCTTCCCCGTGGAACCAACCGAGCCGTTTTGAAGCTCAGTTCATTCGAAAGTGGGGTGGCGTTCGAAGGTCATTTCGAATCGGTGCATTCCGACGTCGAGTCAGTCGTCCTCTGCAATGCAAGGACGCTCCCGCGTCAGGGACGAAGACAACACTGGTGTGAGGAGCGAGCCTTCAACCACCAACGCGGCAGCGGTGATTTCTGCGCCAGCCCAATCGCTTCTTCAGCGACAGCACTGTGAGCGCAGCAACGAACCGGATTGCAATGCGAACAGGATTCACGCGCCCGAACGTTCCGGTGGAACGATAGGTCGCGTTCGAGATCGTCGGTTAGGGAACCGGCGGTTCGGGGCAGAGGCTCACCACCGACGCTTGTTCGTCGTACAGACGCAAGCGGAACAGCAGTGGCGGAGGAGAAAGGTTCAGCTCGAAGGTTTGGAAGTCCACAATGACGCTGGAGAACATGCTCCAGACAATGTCGATGCCGTGGCATTTCGCAGCGTCTTCCAAGCGAACCAAACGAATTGAATCGGAGGCGGATGAGGAGGCAGGTTCATCGCAACTCGTGCCGCCGCAGCAGGACGCCGTTTTGGGGTTGGATGACGAGCAAGTGGAGGCGTCAGCGGATTGGCAAGATGTGGATTGGCAAGTAGCGGAACGCTGAAGCATCATCGCGGCGAATCCTGGGGGCGGACCCGATGAATCGGGGCCGCAGCAACCACCGGCGACACAGCTTGATGCAGTGACTTGCGTTGGGGCGTCCGCGATTTGGTGGAGCATTTCATCCACGCGAGCGACCAGGAAGGCGGGCGGCGTGACGTTGTTTTCGGCCGCCCACTGCAATTTCTCTAAGTCAGTATGGCAGCAGCATTTGTCCCAGCAGTAATCGGCGGAGGAGCAACCGCACGGGCAAGATTCGCAGGGGAATCGGCCCCCTTTTTCGGGCCGAGGTGCGGTGAGGGGCAATCCGACCATGCCACATCCCAGCACCAACAGCAGCGTCAAGCTGACGGCGCGTCGTAGCAGGGAAGATCGGAACTGTCGAAAGAAAAACAAAACGGGTCGATGCCTGACTGCGTGCCAAATCTGGCTCGCTCCTCACGCTGAGAATGGTAAACAAGCCCTGCCTTTGGGGCAATCACCAACGTCCAGAATCCAATGCGGCGACCTGCCGCACGATGGCATCGCCAAACGATCTTTCACCACGACCGAGTTGGCCGATTTACGCCGGCCCCGTCCGGGGCGATTTCGTGGATGGCTCCGGAGGAGTCCGCGTTAGTAGCTCGGGGTGTCAGCCCCGAGAATCGTTGGCGGCCCATAGGACCATCGCCCCGGATGGGGCCGGCATTGGTTTGCACGTTGTGACTCTGGGTAATCACGCGAATGACAACCGGCGGCTTGGCACGTCTTCCTTTTCGGTTGATGGGGCCACCGGTTCAATCTTCGAATCGCCAAACCAATTCGCTTCGCCGCTTTCGAACAACACCTCGTCTTCGGCGGTTGGGTCGGCTTCGCACTTCCACGCGTGATACAGCAGCGAGGCGGAGGTTTTGTTGTTGAAGTCTTTCTTTCCGGCGGGCGGAATCACCAAGTACAAACCTTGCCGAGCTCGTGTCATGGCGACGTAGAGCAGGCACATGGCTTCCGTCAAACGGGAAGCAACGGAGCCGCCAAACACGGCTTGCCAGCGTTTGGGAAGGAAGTGCCATTGGGCCTCGCCGACGGACCGACTGAGCCCGCGTGCGGGTTGGCCAATCTCTGGGATGTCCGCCAAGCATTGTGGTGACTGGCCCAGCAACGCTTTGTGGATCTCGGGTAAGAAGACGGCGTCAAATTCCAACCCTTTGGATTGGTGAACCGTCATCACTCGAACGACCGCCGCACGCGGACGCTGGACACGCTTTTCATGCACCAGTTCGACGAAGTCACGCAGGCGACTGTCCGCGGTGTGTTGGTAGAGCGTTGCCAATTCGATCAGTTGTTCCAATCGCACGTTCTCACGGCTGTCGCAGTGAGGCATCAAAGCTTTCGCAAGCAACAGGATCGTTTTGGCGAGACCCTGGTCCTCGATTCGTGCGCGAAGCTGATCGGCGGCTTCGCCTTTGCCATCACTGTCCGACAGCGGCAAGACAAACTGGAGCGGGCTGCTCGCCACATGCAAACGCCAGCGACCGTCGCCGGGATGTTCGCACATCATCAGCGCGGACAGAATCCAACGCACGGCGACGGAATCGACCAGCGGGTTTCCGCCCTCGGCACTGACGTTGACATCGAGGTGTTCCAGGCGATTGATCAGTGCACCGACGGTGCTGTTGGTGCGAGTCAGCACACCGATTGTCAGGTGCGGTGATTGGTGGTGCAGCTCGGCAATTTGTTTGGCAACGTCATCCAGCAATCCCTTTTGGATCTCAGCCGCGGACGGTTTGCTCTTCGTCTTGGCGTCGGAGTCTGCGGGTGGTTGCAGGTTCAATTCCGCGGTTCGGAACTGAACGTAGCCCGGCAGTTTTCTCGCAGCGGTGTGCTTAGGAAAACGCTTGGCGAATCGCTTGAGTGCCTTGGCTTCGTAAGTCGCCTTGTCGGCGGGGTTGGGCGGATCCGTTCCCTCGGCCATTGGGTGACGAGGCAAATGTTGAAACGCGTCCGTGACTGCGTCGAGCACCACGCTGCTGCTGCGATAGCTTTCGTCTTGCTGCTTGGAAATGATGCCTGGGATTTGTTTGTCGACAGCATCAAAGATCTCGGCCACGCCGCCGCGCCAACCGTAGATGGCTTGCTTGGTATCGCCAACGCAGAAGAACGATTTCGAACGTTTTGGATCCAAGACATTGGACGACGAGTCGGTCGATTCACCGGTGACCGATTGAGCCAGTAATCGAAGGACTTGCCACTGCACCGGCGAGGTGTCTTGGAACTCATCGAGCAACAAGTGATCGATGGAAGCGTCGAGTCGGTCTTGCAGCGTGTGGTTGTCAAGCTGTGTGAAAACACCAGCCAAGCGAACTGCGATGTCATCAAACGCGAGTGCCCTTTGGGCTTGCTTGACCAATTGAATCAACGTGTCGTAGTGGTCGACCAAGGTGCCGGTGGCGTGGTTCTGAGCCCGCAGCAAAGACAGCGATTCATGCCGAGCAACTTCGTAGATCAAGTCGAACTCCGGATCCAAGCCCGGCGGGAACTTGCTGCGTCCAAATTTGACTTCTTCACCATGCAAACGTGCTTTGGCGATGTTCTTGGTCAGCGTGGCTTCCACCAGCGGACCAAATTCGCGAATTTCGAGGCTGTCGGCTGCGGACTCGAGGGCTTTGACGAGCGACTTTTGCGGGACCTCGGCCGATCGAAGCATGCCTGCCGTGCGTGTGATGTCGGCGGACTCAGGCAGTTCAGGAACCTTCAATTGGTCCCAGCGTTCGACGTCGGCTTGGCGAGCCAAGTTGTACGTGTTCTCCACCACATCGATCAATTCGCGAGCGATGTTGCGTTTGACATCGCCGCGGCTGAGCATGGAGATCAGCGTCTCGGTTTCGGCCGGTTGCAGGGATTCGATCAGGTTTCCAATCGCGACTTGTCGCAACCAGATTTCTTCGACCTCGTCGGTCAAACGCCAACCCGGCGGCAAGTCCAATTCGAACGGCAGTGCACGGGCAAGCTGCGAGAACAGACTGTCCAGCGTGCAAACGCGCAGGCGGTGGATGTTCCGCAGCAAGCGATGAAACAATTGCCCGCAGACGTGACGCGGCAAGCCTTCGATGCCGACTTGTTGTCGCAATTCCGCGATCGCTTTTTCGCTCGGATCGATCGCGGCTTTGCCGAGCGTGATCAAGACTCGCTCGAGAATCTCACCGGCGGCTTTGCGAGTGAACGTGGTCGCGAGGATCGTTTCTGGTGGCGCACCGGTCAGCAGAATCTTCAGCAACCGAGCGGTCAGTTGGTAGGTCTTGCCCGTGCCCGCGGAGGCTCGCACCAACGTTGGCTCGAAAGCTTCCTGGAGCGTCGCCGGAGAATCAACGACAAAGTCCAATTCATCGGGAAGCGATTCGTCCTCGGGAAGGCGATTGTCATCGTGAAGCACTTCGGCTTCTGAAGGATTGGCGTCCTCGTCGAAGAACGGGTTGTCGTCAAACAATGGGTGTTCGGATGGGTTGCTCATTCGAAGGCCTCCGTGTCGTCGTCCATGGGAATGAACACGCTCTCATTCATCAGCATTTCATAGTCGTCAAACTCGACGCCGTCGGGATTAGGCTCGAAGTGACAAGCACGAATTTCGCGAACGCAGTGGTGAATCAATTCGTCTGCGGCGGCAAATTGTGCGGGCGTGAATTCGGCCAGGTTGATTTGCGTCTCCGTGTCTTTTTCGGCCACGTTGAAGTACCCCAGTTCAACGTCCACCGGGTCGGCATCGATCCCGAGATCGGGAATGAAACGACGGTACAGCGGTAATTGCAAGTCCACCCACTGAGTCGATCCATCGGGCAGTTTTTTGAGGTGTTTCTTTTCCGGTTTGTGACCGTGTGTTTTGTAGTCGAGAATCGCCCAACGCCCGGACTCGGGATGAAAGTCGATGCGGTCAAAACGCCCACGCAGGCCCGTGAACTGGCCGTCCAGTTTGATGCCTGTTGGCTTCTTGGGTTTGCCGGTGATGGGGTGAATCTTTTTCTCATCGACGGCGTCTTCCACCGCGTGAATTTGCCAGCCCGCAGCGGCTCGTTCGGCTTGTCGAAGGGCGACTGTTTTCAGACGTCGTTGGGCTTGGCGAACTTGCAACTTCACCGTCGTGGAGGTGTTGTCGCCAAAGTGTTTGTTCGCGTACCGGTGAAGCTCTTCAATCAATGCTTCTTCGATGCGTTTGGGATCGGTTTCGTTCTCGTAGTCGCTTCTTCCGAACTCTTCGAGTGCACCGTGGACAAGGTCGCCAAACTGGTTGGCCGCCAACTCCAACGGCGAATCGTCCAGCGGTCGCAGCCTCAAAACATGTCGCAGGTAGAACCGGTAAGGACAAGCGAGGTAGGCAGAGAATGCGGTGACACTGAGCGTATCGATTGTCCGGCCGGGTTCCGGTGGCGGGGGAGCGAAGAAGGCTTGGGAACCAACGCTGACCGCAGGAGGTGGCTGGATCGGTTCGATCTCGATCTTGGGTCGTGGAACCGTCAGCAAATCACAAACCCGCTTGGCTGCTTCTTCCGGCGTCGCCGCGGCGAGCAAACGCGACGGCGGTGTGGGGGATCCGTCGGCGGAGTGTGAACCGACGAGAAAACGCACCGTTTCGCGAGACGTCAGCAATTGCTGCATCGCATGCACGTCGCGAGCGTAGCGGCGATCGTTGGCGGATTGATGCAGTGTCGATCGCAGCGATTGCGGCAAGAACGGGTCGCCTGATTGGGCTTCGGGAACGAAGGGATGATTCAATCCGCAAACCACGAGGGCTGGTGAATCATCGAGAGCAAGGTCCAACCATCCCAGCAATTCAATTTCGGTGGGGGAGGGATCGTCGACCCAACGCACTTCGCTCATGCGTGACGCGAGCATCTCAACGGCAACGGAACCTTCGACCGGCTCATCGAGCGACGGACTGAGGTCAGCGAATCGGTGCAGTAATCGGAAAACGGCACGCAGGGCTTGCTGGGTTCTGAAAATCGAAGCGTCGGACTCCGATTCTTCCGACTCTTCGGCGGCATCGGGATCCACCGGCAGCAGCGACTGAGCGGATTCGCCATGCAGCTCGAGCAAGATCGCTTGAAGTGTTTCGCTCCATTGCCGAATCGGCTGTGGTTCGGTGTTTTCAATCAGCGGCGACAACCACTGATCCAAAACATTGCGAATTTGGTTGGCGGTTTTGGTTTGCTGGACTTCCTCAGGAAGGGGCTCGTCGACTGACCGGGGAAAGGCGGACGAGAGAAGTTGATCGAGCTCCCGCAGCCACATTTCCGATTCGGGATGGTCAGGGCAACGCTCACTGACATATCGAGTCACGTCAGCGTGACGGACAAGTGCGGCCAGCGATCGCCAAGTCCGTCTTTGCAGATAGGTGACGATCAAGTGCATCAAACGCCCGACAGCGGTTTGACCGACGCGGTGTCCTAAGTGACGATGCGTCGCGACGCCCAACAAATCACAGCGGTTCTCAATCGGTTCGACTTGCGATTCGTCGGTGACGCCGATCGTGATTTGGTCGATGCGGTATTTCTGGCCCAGTTCCGACAGCGTTTCCATCACCGCAGCGGTCTGATCCGAGATGTCCCCGGCGGGAATCAGTTGGCCGTCTTGCAAAGGCAAGCAATGAGATTGCCAACGTCCGGCGTTCAAGTTTCCAAACGAATCGAATCGTTTCGCGTGGGTGTCGGGAGCTGCCACCAAAGCCGTGATCGCAGCCGAGTTCTTGGACGATTCGACTTGGCCCAACATCGAGACCAGCAGTTTGGAAATGTCGGTGGTCCCGATCAGCACCAACGGCCGAGTCGCGCGGCAAGCGTTGTCGCGAATTGCGTCAAGTTGGGCTTCGTTAGAATCGGCTTTTCCCGCCGCGGCGAGTTCCGCCAAGTAGGCCTTCATCAAGTCGACAAAGAATTGCCAACGACGACGCTCGCCGGCTGAGTCGCACATTGCTAAGACGTCGGCGTAGGTCAAGCCTTCGGCCGCGATGGAATTGTGCAGTCGCCGCATCGTGCCACCCAGTTCCAACCAAGCGTCGGCGGCATCGGGTGCGGGCGGGCTGGAAATCAAAACGCTCAAGTCATCTTGGTTGGCCGCGGCGAGGACTCGTGCCCAGGCCAACGTTTGTTCGAAGTCCAATGCCGCCGCGTCGGATTCATACAACCTGGAGGGCAGGTCGCCGACCGTCAGCATTAGCGGGAGATCCACGGTTTGCT
Organism: Rhodopirellula sp. UBA1907; assembly: GCF_002337565.1. Lineage (NCBI taxonomy): Bacteria > Pseudomonadati > Planctomycetota > Planctomycetia > Pirellulales > Pirellulaceae > Rhodopirellula > Rhodopirellula sp. UBA1907. Next base: position 37,543 of record NZ_DDGH01000060.1, read on the forward strand.
TCGCCGCGTTGGCCTCGGCAAGCAGAAGCTCCTTCATGCGGTCGATCGCGCGGCGAGAGGGGAACACCAAATCCAAGTGCGACAGATTCCAGTCGCCTTTGGTTTTGGTTTTCGGCCCGTTGGTTTCTTTCAGCCACTGCAAGCTCGAGACCAGCAGCGGTTGGTTCCATCCCAGAAAGATTGTTTGCGTCATTCGTTTTGAATTGTGGATTCGCGGTGGGGGCGAGCAGAGAACGCAGGCGTCAAATGCGAGGGAAACGCGTTGCTATTCCACGTCCGGTTTTTCTCGCACCCAAACTTCGTCGTTTTCGACTTTGACATCGAAACAGTCGACCTTGGTTCGCGGGTTGTCTTCCCAGGTGCCGTCTTTGATGCAGAATCGCCAAGCGTGCCAGGGGCAAGTCACCGAGTGGTCTTCGACGTGACCTTCGGCCAAGGACGCACCCATGTGAGGGCACAAATCGTCAATCGCGTACCATTCGTCGCCTTTGCGAAAAACTGCGACCATTCGGCCGTCGACGGGCACCGCTTTGCCCACGTTGTCTTCGAAATCGGAAACCTTGCCGACGCTCTCGTATTCGCTCATTTTTTCGTTCTTTGTTAGATATGGACTGCGTTCTCGCCGCTCAGCGTTCTGATCCTCCGTTTTATCCCACGCCAGCCGATTCCCCAATGAGGCTGAGGATGACTCCGGCGGCCGGATTCGCTTTAATGGACATCCGGTTGTCGCTTGACCACTCGATCCGTCTTTGGTGCCAGTATTTTATGATTCATCACGAACTCCGACGAAAACTCGAATCTCGCGTTTTGCCTCACGTGCAAACGCCGGCTCAGTATGTTGGCGGGGAACGCAACATCATCGTCAAAGACCATCGGAAACTACGCGGGAAAATCGCGGTTGGATTCCCCGATGCGTACACGATTGGGATGAGCCATCACGGGCTGCAAGTCCTGTATTCGATGATCAATCGGCGAGACGATTGGTGTGCCGAGCGAGTCTTCATGCCTTGGCCGGACATGGAAGCGAAACTGCGTGAGCACAACCTGCCGCTCTACACGCTCGAAACGTTCACGCCTCTGAACGAGTTTGACGTCATTGGATTGTCGCTGCAGTACGAAATCAGCTCGCCGAACGTGTTGACGATGGTTGACCTCGGCGGGATACCGCTCGACGCCGTTGACCGGACGATGGCGGATCCGTTGTTGGTTGCGGGAGGACCATGTTGCCAAAACCCGGAGCCGATGGCCGACGTCTTCGATGTGATGGTGACCGGCGACGGCGAACCGGCGCTGCCAGAGGTTTGCGAGTTGTGGATCAGCCTTCGTGAAGAGGCCCGCTTGCCCGACGGAACATTCGTGACCGGTGAAGAAGGCCGGAAGCAACGCGAAGACGCCTTGGCTCGCGTGGCTCAGCAATTGCCGTTTGCTTATGTGCCTCGGTTCTACGAGCCACAGTACTCTGACAACAATCGAATCGGATCGATCGTTCGAACTCGCGATGACGTGCCGGAGACAATCGCACCCAGCGTGATCAGTGACTTGGATGGCATGCCGTTGCCGACCGAGCCCATTGTGCCGTACGTCAACTGCGTGCACGACCGAATCGCGATCGAGATCATGCGAGGCTGCCCGCACCTGTGCCGGTTCTGCCAAAGCACGGTGATCAAACGACCGCTGCGAATTCGCGAGGTCGACACGATCGTCGACGCGGCGTTGGAAAGTTATCGCAGCACGGGCTTCAACGAGATCAGCATTCTGTCGCTCTCCAGCAGTGACTACCCGCACTTTGCCGAGCTGGTGAAACGGTTGCATGAAGTCTTCGTGCCTCTGGACGTGAACATCAGCGTGCCGAGTTTGCGAGTCAACGACCAGTTGCGAACACTGCCGGAATTGCTGGGGAGCACACGGCGTAAATCGCTGACGTTGGCACCCGAAGTGGCTCGCGATGACATGCGGCAACAAATCCGCAAGAAGATCAAGAACAGCGATTTGATCGAGGGATGCCGGGCGGCTTTCCAAAACGGTTTCGAAAGCGTGAAGCTGTATTTCATGTGTGGTTTGCCGGGCGAACGGCCAGTCGATTTGGACGGCATCGTGGACTTGGCCGAAACGATTTCGACGGTTGGCAAAGAGGTCAACGGCCGCTACGCGCGAGTCACGGCCAGCGTTTCGAACTTCGTTCCGAAATCACACACGCCGTATCAATGGAACGGAATGCAGTCTCGCGAATATTTTCGCTGGGCACACGATTACCTTTGGAAACGCCGCAAGATTCGTAGCGTGAACATCAAGTGTCACGACATTGAAACGAGCTTGTTAGAAGGCGTGATCAGTCGCGGCGACCGCCGGACTGGAAAGGCCATTCGGCTGGCCTGGGAACGCGGGGCTCGCATGGATGGTTGGACCGAACACCTCGACGCAGAACGTTGGTGGCAAGCGATCGAGGACGCTGGCATCGACGTCGATCAACAGGTGCATCAGAAGTACGAGATGATGGACAAGCTCCCTTGGGATCACGTCAACGTGAAGTTCGGACGCACGTATCTCGAAAAAGAACAAAGCCGTGCGACCATCCAACTAACCGACATGGCCAACGCGACCTAGCAATTGGAACCGTTCATTGATTGCAACGTGTCGCGGCAAGTCATAACCCGCAGCGTCAGCAAGGCACTCGCTTCAGCGGTGAGGCCAACGTGCTTGTTTGGGATGTCCTTGCTAACGCTGCGGGTTGTGATTTTGCTTTGTCTCTTTCTTCCAATCTTTCCCAACAAGACTAGCGCATGAGCATTCGAGTTCTTTGTTTCAGTGACCTGCATCGTGACCAAGAAGCTGCGAAGCGATTGGTGGGGCTAGCCGATCAAGCGGACTTGGTTCTCGGTGCGGGGGACTTCGCCAACCGGCACGAAGGTTTGGCTGACACGCTGGCTATCCTGCAATCGATCACCAAGCCCACTGTGCTGGTTCCCGGCAACGGTGAGACCGTGGAAGAGTTGCGAGATGCGACGGTGGAATGGCAGGCCGCGATTGTCTTGCACGGAGAAGGATGCGAGATCGAACTTCACGGAAGCTCCGTCCCGGTTTGGGGCGTTGGCGGCGGGATCCCGGTGACTCCGTTTGGCGATTGGAGTTATGACTTCGACGAAGAGCAGGCGACCGAAATGCTGGCGGGATGTCCTGAGGGAGCGATCCTGATCACGCACTCACCCGCATTGGATACGGTCGATCACGACAGCGCCGGCAAGATTCGCGGCAGTCAAAGCATTCGCGAAACAATCCTGGCGAAGAAGCCTCGGTTCGCGGTTTGCGGGCACATCCATAGCGATTGGGAACGCCAAGTGACATTGGGCTCAACGCCGGTTTTGAATGCCGGGCCGCGTGGCGTTTTTGTGGATGTCCCAGAGTAGAACGTTTGTCTCAAACGTTTGCGTGGGCGGGTGGTGTTGTCGAGACACGCTGCGCGAACGTGTTTCAGCTTGGCTTGGAGATGACGTTGCCAGGCGATCCAGAGTTGCCTGACGGAACAGTTGGGGACAACTGTTCTACTCTGAGATTGTAGAACGTTTGTCTCAAACGTTTGCGTGAGTGGGTGGTGTTGTCGAGACGCACTGCGCGAACGCGGTTGAGTTTGGTCTGGAGATGACGTTGCCAGGCGGTTCTGTGTCGCCCGTCGGAACAGTTGGGGACAACTGTTTTCTCTTTTTGCTTAACGCCATCCTTCCCCCACGCCGCGAAATTTCTCTAGGTTGGTTTGACGATCTTCGTATACGCTCGGCCTTCGTTTTGGTCGATGCGTTCGGGGCGACCCTTGTGCAAGTAAATGAGCTTTCTGTGATCGATGCCCATCAAGTGCAAGATCGTGGAATGGATGTCGTGCACGTGCAAGCGATCTTCCACGGCGTGCAGGCCAAGATCGTCGGTGGTGCCGTAGGCTTGGCCGCCTTGCACACCGCCGCCGGCCATCCACATTGAAAAACCAGTCGGGTTGTGGTCGCGGCCGTCACCTTTTTCGCTCATCGGCGTCCGTCCAAATTCGCCGCCCCAAACGATCAACGTTTGGTCGAGCAGTCCGCGTTGCTTGAGGTCTTGGATCAATCCCGCGACGGGCAAGTCCATTCCGCGGCACATGCGTGTGTGATTGGATTCGATCTTGGAATGGGCGTCCCACTTGCTTCCCGCACCGTGATAGCACTGCACGAACCGGACGCCTCGTTCGACCAAGCGACGAGCCATCAAAAGTTGCCGCCCGTAGTCGGCGGTTTCCTTTTGATCGAGCCCGTACATTGATTTGGTTTGCTCGGTCTCTTGCGATAGATCCACCGCGTCGGGAGCATGGGACTGCATTTGATAGGCGAGTTCGAAGCTGCGAATGCGGGCTTCCAATTCGCTGTTGTCCGATCGTTCGGCAGCGTGGGCTTGATTCAAATCGGCCAGGAAGTCGAGTGCCGCCCGCTGTTGGGGACCAGCGACATGTTTGGGGCGATCCAAGTTCGTGAATGGCGATCCGGTACGCTGCATCGTGGTGCCCTGATAGATCGCGGGCATGAAGCCGGCACCCCAGTTACGAGCTCCATTGATCACACGGCCCTTGCCTTCTTGCATGACCACAAAGGCGGGCAGGTTTTCGTTTTCTGTGCCCATTCCATAGGTGACCCAACTGCCCAAAGAAGGACGGCCGGCGAACTGGCTGCCCGTGTTCATTTGGCAGATGCCGCCCGAGTGGTTGATGCCGTTGGTCCAGCAAGAACGGATGACTGCCAACTCGTCCGCCATCTTCGCGGTGTGCGGCAGCCAATCCGAGATCCAAAGTCCGCCTTCGCCGTGTTGGGCCCACTTTCGCTGCGTCGGCATGATCGGTGAATCGAATTCTCCCATGGCCGTTAACACACGACCGAAGCTCTCTGGGATTGGTTTGCCCGCCAACCGTTCCAAATCAGGTTTCGGATCAAACGTGTCCAGGTGGCTGGGACCGCCATCCATGAACAGAAAGATCACGCTTTTGGCTTTGGCTGGATGATGAACCAGTTTCGATGCTAGCGGCGAGGGAGCCTCTGACGATGGGCCTGCCGACGCGGTGTCTTGCAGCAGGCCTGCCAAAGCCAGCGAACCAAAGCCGCCACCACATTGCAGCAGCATTTCTCTGCGCGACGAAAGTCGTGGTGAGAAGCCGTTGGAAGAGGCGGATGTTTCAATCGACATAAATCATCTCGCTGGAACAAAGGTAGGCATGCAGGAGAGCGGTCTTCGCTTCTTGATCGTTCGCGTCAACGGATTCGGATGGATAGGCTGAGATGAATCCGGCGGCACGTTCACGATCCCACTCAGTCGCGGATCGATGGAACAAACGAGGGTGAACTTGATCGACCAATTCGTCGACTGAGTCCTCCGCGAATTCTTTGGCCAATCGCTCGGCGCGGTTGTGCATCCAACTGTTGTTCATCAACAGCAGAGCCTGCGGAGACGTCGTGGTCCGATGGCGTTTGCCTTGGCTGCGAACTCGATCGGGGAAGTCGAACGCAGCGAGCAACGGATCGAGCTTGTTGCGTTTGACGTTCTTGTAGATCGCTCGTTTGTCCGTCGCCATTTCTCCGCTTGCCACCAACATCGCATCATGGATTTCTTCGCCCGACAAACGGCGAGGATTCATGCGCCAAAGCCAAACGTTCTGAGGGTCCACCTCGGCGATCTGTTCGTCCATCGGGCGCGTCGATGATTGTCGGTAGGTGGCCGACATCAGGATCCGTCGATGCAGTTTCTTGAGGCTCCATCCATCCTCCATGAATCGAGTCGCCAACCAATCAAGCAGTTCGGGATGTGACGGTGGTGTGCCGAGACGTCCGAAGTCGCTGGCCGTTTCAGCGAGCCCGCGGCCAAAGTGTTGCTGCCAGACTCGGTTCACGATCACGCGAGCAGTCAGTGGGTTGGCAGGATCGGTGATCCATTTGGCCAGCGTCGATCGACGGCCGGTTGATTGCAGGACCTCGGGGATCTCGACGATTTGAGCTGGTTCCGGATCCAAGATCGTTGGGTATCCCGGATCGATCGGCGAAGTGTCTTGGTCGGGAATGAGTGTTGGTGGCGAATGAGGGCCGACGTCACCAGCAACGAAGGGCAGCGTCGGAAGCGGTTTGGGTTTTAGATGGTCAAACTGAGCCAGTTGTTTGCGAAGATGCTGACGTTCGGTTTCCGTCTCACTGTCGAGGTACTCAGGCAACTTGTCGGGGTGAAGGTCGAATTGGTTGGACGCCAGCGAAGCGATTTGATGTTCGTATTCGGATCGATCGCAGCGTCGGCAGGCGATCATCGATTGAATTTCTTCGGTGAACTTGTCAACACCCTCGCGAGTTGCATGAGCGAGCAATGCGGGAGTTTCGATTTCATGCAATCGCTTGCGAATGGATTCGGTCGCCGCTTCCCACTTCTTAAGTTGTTGATAGTGCTCCTCACGAGTTGCTACGTCGGCGACGGGGAAGTCTTCGCGAGGTAGCAGCGGTGTGAAGAAGGCTTTGAGAGCGAAGAAGTCACGCTGCAACAGTGGATCGAATTTGTGGTCGTGGCATCGAGCACACTTCAAACCTTGAGCCAAGAAAACGTCGGCGGTGGTCTCTGTGATGTCGCTGATGATTTCTTGCCATTGGCCTTCCACGTCACGCTGGTTCCATTCGTAGATCCAATGCCGCAGATACATCGTTCCGATCAAAGCATCACGATTGCCCGGATCGATTTCGTCACCGGCCAGCTGCTCGCACACAAAGCGATCGTAGGGTTTGTCGTCGTTGAACGACCGGATGACATAGTCACGATAGAGGTGAGCGTGGGGCCGGGCATGGTCGGCGTTGTAACCATCCGAGTCCGCATAGCGAACCAAGTCCAACCAATAGCGAGCTTGGTGCTCACCGTATGCGGGACTGCTCAGCAATTCATCGAGTTGTGCCTCGTACCAGTCGTCAGGTGTGGCGGCGTCGTGTTGGTTGCTGGTTGGAGGCGGGCAAGTTGGTGGCAGCCCGGTCAGTGCGAAATGCAAACGTCGGGTTAACTGCGACGCGGAGGCTTCATCCGCGGGACGCAAGTTCTTTTGCTTCAAACGATCGAGAACAAATCGGTCGATCTCATTTCGGCACCAGCTGTCATCATCAACGTCCGGGACGGCTGGATCCGCGATCGGTTGGTAACACCACCAGTCTCGGTCATCCTCGGTGATGATCGGCATCGGGGTGAGAACAAGATCTTCCGGCCATGATGCTCCGGCGGTGATCCAGCTGGCAAAGCCGTCGACGACTGGAACATCCAATTGGCCAGCGGGAGGCATTTCGAACGACTCGAACCGCAACGCTTCTAGGATCAAACTGTCGTCCGTGTTGCCAGGAACGATCGCGGGGCCGGAGTCACCGCCTTCCAGTAGCGCGTCCAGCGATGTCAGTTTCAGACCGCCCTCTTGTTCGGTTTCGCCGTGGCACTGGATGCAGTGTTTGATCAGCGTCGGACGAAC
>NZ_DDGH01000060.1:45226-53756 GCF_002337565.1 Rhodopirellula sp. UBA1907
GTTCCCAGAACGATCCCTGCACATCCGAATAGGAATGAAAGCCGATGCAGGAGAGAGGTGGGGATCACTTGCGTTTGCCTCGATGTGTCGCGTCGGAAAGAAACGCTTGCGACGAACAACCTTTTCAGGCATCGCTTGCGAGTCTTGACCCGGGTGATGGCTTTGTGGTGGGAAGCATGCCGCTTGAACACGGGCCGGGAGACCTCGCGTTTGCCATTGGAACGCTGGCCAACCGCATGCCTGCGTGTGCGATCCGGCTCCTTAGCAAAAACTGGAGGGAAACAAATCGACAACGCTCCCCTAGTCTATCGAGTAGTGACCCTCTCATGGGGCGATCGAAGCAACTTTTCGGCCTCTTTCTTGAGTAGGAGAAATGGGCGAAACGGAGGGTTTGCGGCTATTTGGCTCGCACGTATTAGCGTGAAAGGAGCGTCTTGATCGCTTCTTTTTGCTCGGCAACGAGTGCTTCCGACCCGCCAAGAGGTTGCGGCGGGTAGGTTTTTTCTCGCGTGTATCCGATGTGGTTCATCCAGGCTTTCCAGCGAAGATTGCGGATCGCATCGATCGACGCGAAAACGGGATCCGCTTTGACTTCTGCCAATGTCATGTTTGTTTCGCTCGCTCCGAGTGCGGACGCGATGGTTTGTGCCATCAACCAGTGCCCGTCTTCATTGGGGTGCACTTTGTCTTTTGAAAACGGTTGGTCACGCTGCTTGCGGGCGGCAAGCATCTCTGTGTGCAGGTCGATGACTTTGACATTCGTAATGTTCAGTTTCGTTTCCCAGCGAGCGTATTCGCTGAGCACGGATTCGTAGTTGAATGAGTCATCTTTTGGTTGGTAGTCGTAGATCGGCGGTGTAACCAGATAGATCTTCTTCACGCCGGCCTGTTTGGCTTGAGCGATCATGTTTTGGATGCCGTTCTGGAACGCTGCGAATCGGCCTTCTTCCAGCGGTTGGTAGATTCCATCGTTCATTCCGTAGCATGCGATCAAAACGTCTGGCTTCAGTTTGGTGAGCAAGCGGTCGAATCGTTCGAACAAACATGGCCGTGGGAATCGGCCTCCCGCGTGTCCGTCTTCACTCAGTCCCGAGACGGTTTCACTCGACAATCCCAGTGGATAGATGTCGAAGGTTCGTTTGGGGTAACTTTTTTGCAACTGATACGACAGAAAAGAAACGTAGTGTCCAGCTTGCGTGATGCTGTCCCCAACGACCGCGATGCGAGATTTGGCCAGCAAGTCGATGTCGGATTCATCAGCAAAGAGAGGCTTCCATGGCAGGCTGATCAGCAGCAGACAAGCCGCAATTGCGAAACCGAATCGGGCAAGCTTTTTGGGTTGAGTTGGGTCGATGGTTGCTGGCCGGCGACTGGACATGGGCGGCGTTCTTTCGAGGTGGGACAGAGATTGAATGGCGTGAAGGTGGGATGGGCCGGTCGGATCAATTCCAGTGTTCAGCAATCTTTTGGCGTAGGAAATCGGCGCTGCGGCGGAGTTGGTCGATTCCATCCACGCCATCTTCGATGCTGATCCAGGAATCAAAGCCTTTCGATTTTAATTCGCGAAAGATAGCATCGTAGTCGTTCAGGCCTTTGCCGATTTCACCATGACGGAGTCTTTGAGCGTAACCGACCGAGCCACCTTCTTCAGCGCGCAGGTCTTCCAGTGTGCCTTCGATCAGAAAGCGATCGCTGGCGTGCATGGTGACGACGCGGTGAGACACGCGGCGAAGCAATTCCAATGGGTCGTCGCCGGCCAAGAACGCATTGCTGGGATCGTAGTTGACGCCGAAGTTCGGATGGTCGATGGCATCCACCAGATCGCAAAACACGTCCATGGATTGGGCGAACTCAGGGTACTCCCAGAAGTCATCTTTGTAGTGGTTCTCGAGGATCAGCGTGATGTCGCGATCGGCAGCGTAGGGGAGGCACTGGGTGATGCAGTCGGCGGCCAACTCAATGCCTTCTTCATTGGATAGTTCGGGGCGTCGCTGTCCACTGAGCACTCGGCAGTAGCTGCCACCAAGTGTTTCTGTCATCTCGATCCAACGCAATTGTTGTTGGATTTGTGCGTCACGGAAGGCTTGGTCTGGATGCGTGAAGTCTGGTGAACAACACAGCATGGGGATGACCATCCCGAGGTCTTCAACTTGTTGGCGTAGCGAGGGCCAGTTGCTTTGGTCTTCCAGTTCTAGAAAGCCGGCGTAGAACTCCAGGCCTTGAACATCCAGCGTCGAGGCAAGCTCAAACCACTCGGTCAGCTTCATCGAACCGTCTTTGCACAATGCGGTCATGTAGGCTTTGGGAAACGCGGCCAGTTGGGGCATGATTGAGACTGCTGTCTGTTGGAGGAAATGTGGCATAGGCTTCCAGCCTGCGTGTGCTTCACAGGCTGGAAGCCTATGCCACCTGGGATTAAATGGGTTGGAGCACGGATTTGACGACTTCGCCGCGGTGCATTTTTTCAAAAGCGGTCTGCCACTGGTCGATTGGCCAGATGCCTCCGATGATTGGTGCGACGTTCAGTTGTCCGCTTGTGAGCAAAGCCAAGACGCGTTCCCAAATCGGCCAGTTGTGGCTGAAGCTTCCTTGCAAAGTCACATTCTTTTGAACCAGTGGATCCAGGTTGTAGCCGAGCGGTTGCGGGCCCCAACCGACTTTGCTGATCCATCCAGCCGGTCGCACAACTTGCATGGCGATCTCCAGTGTGATGCTGGAGCCGGCCGCATCGATCACGCCGTCGCATCCCATCCCATCACGCTCGTTGGCCCAGTTGGTGGGATCACCGACGATGCCGTGGCAGCCGTAGTGTACTTCCGCGATGTTCAATCGATGTCGGTCGGATTCCAGTCCAACCAAAGCGACCTCGGCACCGCAAAGTCGGGCCATGGCGGCGCATAGGATGCCGATCGTGCCGGGGCCCATCACGATGACTCGATCGCCCGGTTCAATGCGTGCGTTGCGAACGACTGCGTTGTAGGCGACGCAGCATGGTTCGGTCAGACAAGCGTGTTCAAACGCGAGCGACTTGGGAACCTTGTGCAAAATTCGCGAGGGAACGCGAACATAGCGAGTCATTGCACCGTTGACTCCGTAGCCAAACCCTTTGCGTGTTGGGTCCAAGTTGTAGAGGCCACGCCGCGTCATGGGGTTGTTGGAATCGATGATCGCAGCCGTTTCGCTGACCACGCGGTCACCCTCTCTCCAGCCTTCGACCTCGTTCCCGACCTCCACCACGTGTCCGCCAAATTCATGGCCAAGGACCACGGGGTAGTTCACCGGCCAAGAATGATGTGCCGTCCATTGATGAAGATCGCTGCCGCATACGCCGACGTGGGAGACTTCCAGCAGGACATCTTGTGAGCCGATCTCAGGACGATCGATTCCGCGAATTTCGACGGAGTTCGGTTCGGGAGCGTAGTTCACCACCGCGGCGGATTGCATGGGGTTGCCTGTTGATTGACGAAGTGAAGAAGATTCGGAACGTCTGATAATACAAGAGCAATCGCGAGGAGCTCTGGGCAACTCCATCCCTTGCTCGCGCTGCGGGTTATGACAGAGAGCTAGTTGTCGCTGTCGCTGTTAGCCGACCTCTTGCGCATGCACGGCATCGCAGATCATTCGAAGGGAGGATTCCAGATCACCATCGGCGGTGCGAAACGCGTCGGCGTCGATCGTCAGCGGTGCTCCCAAAACCACCAAAGGTGCGCCGTACTTGGGACACTCGATGGCTTGTTCAATCGACAAGCCACCAACGGCTTGAACGGGAACCTCGACCGCTTGCACGACTTCACGCAATTGGTCGAGCGGGCTTGGCATGCGATCGCCGCGAGCCGCGATGCCTCGGCGTTCGTCGTAGCCGATGTGGTGGATCACGTAACCGCACCCCAGGTCTTCGAGCCGTTTGGCACCGGCGACCATGTCTTCGCTGACCATGTTGTCGCCCATGACTTCGCAACCAAAGTCAGCACCCGCTTTGACGACGCAGCGGATCGTTTCTTCATGTGCCCGAGCCATCACCACGACGTGGGTCGCGCCGGCGTTGGCCATCATCTCGGCTTCGAGGTACCCGCCGTCCATCGTTTTGAGGTCGGCGACGATCGGCGTTTCGGGAAACGCGGCGCGAAGTTCACGCACGCCGTGCAAGCCTTCGGCAAGAATCAGCGGTGTGCCGGCTTCCAACCAATCCACGCCGGCGCGCATGGCAAGCTCGGCGGTTTCCAGGGCTTCATCAATGTTGGTCAGGTCCAACGAAATCTGAACGATCGGACGCATGTCGCGGCCTCGTAAGGTGGGAGGGATGGTGGGGTTCAGGCGGGAGGCCCGAATTGTATCCCATTCCGGGGTTGCTAGGTCCTCGTCCTACGAGTCCGCGTTCACCGGAGCTTGCGTCCCCTGGTCCTCCCCAAAGAATTCACCTTCAGCGACTCATTGCCCTTGTACCGAGGCTTTGCCGATGTGTTTTTTGGGTCCCACGTTCATTCTCACAATCTCCGGAACATGATCAACTTCATCCATGGCGGAATCATATTCATAGAATTCCTTCGCGGAAAAACTCTTTCCTTCGTCGTCCTGCGTGCCTCGACAATCCTGGAAAACATTCTCCACCGATTCACAGAAACCATGATGGATGTCGGTCGGATCCGGGCGATACATTTGCTTGATCGGGTTTTTCACTTGATCAAAGTGGTTACGTTCGGCGAGTACCAAGCACTGTGAATGCAATCCGATCCCGTAGTCGTTGCGGGAGTACAAACAATTGAACACGTGAACCTTTCCGTAGCCCACACGCGGATTGCGAGTGTCGGAACCATCGAACCAGCAATGATGGATGGTCGTGTTGAGGTAACCTGAATCTTCGGGTTGGCTGGTGCCGCTGTTGATCAACATCGTTTTGTGATGCTTTGAAAAACGTGTCCAGGAAACGGTCACAAAGTCGGACTGGTGAGTGATGTCGAGCAAGCCATCGCCGCATTCCGACAGGTCGCAGTGGTCGACCCATACATGATGGGTTCGACGCAATGCGATCGCGTCTCGAGCATGCGAAATGTGGAGGTTGCGAATGATAACGTTCGATACACCACTCATATTCAGCTCGATGTTCTTGAGCGATGTGGATTCGCCCAAACCGAGAAGCGTTTTGTCGGACGCGATTTTCACGACGCCATCTCCGGTGATCGCTCCTTCGATCAAAATGGTGAGTGGTTCGGTGTGAGACGCATACTCGGCCAATTCCTTCGCGGTGCGGGCTGTCACGACATCACCATTTGCCCCTCCAGTTGTCGTTTCGACTCCGCGACCACTGACCGAGGCCCATCCGATGGGAGCGTTGTTTTTCTCGGCTGAAGCAAGGGGCGTGCATACGAGGCCGGCGAAGACGAGCGACAGAAGTTCAGCAAGTAGTGGAATGGACGGATGGTTGTTCATGCTGAGGTTCGCCACAAAGTGGTGGAAGTTGATGGTCGTGGGCAGGTTCAATCGAGAGGCAACCAAACCGACATTTCAGAATTGCCACGGTTGGCCCAAGCGAAATAGGGAATGAGCTGCAGCGTTACAGGGACAGTCGTTGCCGAATTGAATTCACGGTACAGGTGGTCTCCCCATTCATCGTCTTCTCTTCGGTTCAAGACGCCGTCCAAGACGGTGACCCCGTCGAGAAGTTCAGGATCGAAACGCGGGTTCAGGCTCACGTCTTCCGGGACTCGAATCGCTGCTAGCGAGGTGTTGTTGGGAAGGTCGACAGATTCCAAGCAGTAAACGACGGGGCTGCGTTTGATTGCCACGTGGTTGCGGGTTTCTTCCACGAGAGGATGCGATTCGATGAGACGTGCGGGCATTGCAAAGTCCAGTTCGATGACTGTGCCCGGACTCCAGACTCGTTTCAATGAAACGTAGCTGCCCGGTTCAATTTTGGCGTCGGTTGGAACACCATCGATGTTCAAAGTGGCCGTCGTGGCCCAACCGGGGATTCGCAGCTTCAAACACACCGGTTGGTTCTGGCATTCTGCGATGGTAATTTGAATGCGTCCGTCCCACGGGTAGTCGGTGGTTTGTTCGATGCGAACGTGGCCACTGTCAATCAGTTTTGTGTCTAGCGTGTTGCTTCCGTACAAGTTGACCCAGACCGTGTCGTTGGATTTGCCATAGGCGTATTGGCCAACACCAGCAATTGTCCGCGCTAGGTTGGGTGGGCAACAGAACGATGTGACAAACGGTTTTCGTCCGCCGGCCCATCGCAGTGCCACCGGTGCCATGTCAGATTGTCGAAGCGGGTTGGTGTAAAAGAAGTTCGTTCCGTTGAGATCAACTCCTGACAGAACAGAGTTGTAAAGTGCCAGTTCCAGCGTATCGATGTGTTTTGCTTCGCCACTGGCGAGAAACATCCGCCAGTTCCAAAGCACGTTGCCGATGTTCGCACAGGTTTCGTTGTGGGCCGTCGCATTGGGGAGTTGGTAGTTGCGGCCGAAGGCTTGATGGACGCGAGTGATTTCGCGCTGGTTTTTGGAACCATCGGGAGAGGCACCGTCATGCAAGGCACCGCAACCGCCCGTGATGTACATTTTCTTGTCAACCACGTTTTGCCAGATGGTCTCCAGCGACGACCACAAGGCTTTGTCGCCGGTTTCCGCATAAATGTCAGCGATTCCCGCGTAGAGGTAGGTGGCTCGTACAGCATGGCCGACTGCTTCGGTTTGTTGGGTGAACGGGATGCGATCTTGGTTGTCGTCACCTCCGTCCATTGTCAGGTCACGCATCTCGACCAATCGTTTTGCGAGATCCAGGTAACGAGACTCGCCAGTGGTGCGATACAGATCCAACAGTCCCATGTAGTGTGACGGGCAGATCGCGTGCCCGGCTTGTTCAGGCGTTGGGTTGCGGTACGCATCGTCGAGAAAGTCAGCGGCTCGCTGGGCGATGCGAAGCAAGCTATTTTTGCCCGTCACCTGATGATGGACGCATGCCGCCGTCATCAGATGCCCCATGTTGTACATCTCAAAATTGAAGCGATCACCAAACGGTTGAACACTGTCATCGCCATTTCGGTTTGCGATCAGGACGGGCGTGTGGAGGTAACCGTCGCTGCGCTGTGCCTTGCCTATGATCGTGATGATTTCATCAAGTCGTTGATCCCAGACATGGTCCTTGTCGACGGCTTGCAGCAGGCAAACCGCTTCGATCCATTTGTAGAAGTCGCCGTCATTGAACGACGCGCCGCGGTACCTGCCTTCCGACAGTCCCGCGGCGATGCGGAAATGTTCCAGGTAAGGCTTGTACTGCGTTCCCCGCATAATTTCCCACATCGCTGGGATGGTCTTGCGACGACAGCTTTCCAGACGTTGAGCCCAAAAACCGTCGGTCCAGTTCACCTCCCCAATCGCGATCGGTTCAACGGAGCGGAAAGGGGGAGATGCGATCGGCTGAGCAGTGGCATTGCATGCAAGCAGCCAAACGCCAACGTGAACTGCAAGGATGTTGAAGGCGATTCGCATGAAGCATTGTCCGTTGCCAACGGTGGTGGCGAGTTGAAAACAAGTTTGTTGTTTGCGAATGTTGCGATCCGACAGGAGCTCTTTACCCATTCACTGGATGGCTGACTCACATTTGCTCGCTGACGATCCCGTTGAGCAACGAAGTGGTTCCTGCTGCACTCGCGATTCCAGAAGCCGCTCGCCCCGCTTTGCTGCACGTGTTGGGATTAGGCTAAGCGTCGTACTTCCCGGGATCTTCCTGTTTTCAGTGCGTAATTAACGGTATCCCAAGGTCGTTGAAGAAGTTTGATACTTTCCGTCCCAAGTTCGCTCCTTGCGGTTTTACCTGCGAAAGGTGGGCGTCTGTGGCGATGACGCGTGCCGATTGCCACAGCGAAATCGAGCTGAAATGCCTGCGGGCCGGGATCGACGCTGACATCGTGAATCGGACCCTGCAACGCGAGGTGTTGTTTAGTTCCGTTCAAGACGAGAGAGTCTTGTGGTTGCTTCCCCAGGGAGTTTCCGGCGAACCACCGCGTCACTTGATGAGGTGCCATTGGTAAAGTCACGACCTGAAGGTTGGTTTGTGACGCAAACGTCTAACGAATCAATTTCTCACGGCGAAATCGGTTGGCCGGTGGCATCCAGCAGTGGTGGTTCATCGACTCCCGCCATCGCCTCGGTGATGCGTTGTTGGAGTCGCTTCATTGCGGCTCGATCTTGCTCGGTGGCATGTTCCAGATCAATGGCGATTTCTTCGAGCGGGCGATCTGTTAAACGAAACAGGCGGCCATCGCGAAAGTACTTGTGGGTTCGATTGAGTGCGAGCACTTCGCGGCTGAACTGCGATTTGTCTTCGCCGGGACGAGGGTCGTACCAAAAGAACAGGGACTCTTTTTCCTGTCCCTGTTCGCCAAACAATTCCGGGGCGAAGCTGATTCCGTCTATCGTTGGATCCTCCACCACTTTGCCGCCCGCCAATTCAATCAACGTCGGATAGAAATCCGAAGCATCGATCAGCTTGTCACTCACGGCGGGCTGGATGTGGCCGGGCCATGAAA